>JALUUZ010000278.1 GCA_027021095.1 Gammaproteobacteria bacterium | reverse complement strand
GACTCCATTCGCTTGGAACGCTTCACGACCCGGCCTCCCCATGTTCAGTCAGACTACCTGCGACTGCATCAGTGCAATCAGTTCATTGCTTGCCTGCTGGTAGCTGACATGTTCACTCATATCCTGCGCGAGAAACTCCATCAGCCTGGGGTGATAACTGATCGCCTCATCGATCGCCGGGTCTGTGCCTTTCTGGTAGGCGCCGACACTGATCAGGTCACGGTCGCGTTCATAAGTAGAAAGAATCTTTCTGAATCGCTGTGCGGCCTGGCGCTGCTCCGGCGCAACGATATCGGACATCAGGCGGCTGATCGAGGCTTCGATGTCGATCGCCGGATACTGGCCGGCTTCCGAGTACTTTCTCGACAGGCTGATATGCCCATCGAGAATCGCTCTCGATGCATCGGCGATCGGATCATTGTGATCGTCCCCTTCGACCAGCACCGTATAAAAGGCGGTGATCGACCCGCCTCGCTGGTCTCCCTGTCCGGCGCGCTCCACCAGCTGTGGAATCCGTGCATAGACAGAAGGAGGATAACCCTTGGTGACCGGTGGCTCGCCTATCGCCAGCGCGATTTCACGTTGGGCCTGCGCGTACCTGGTCAAAGAATCCATCAACAACAGCACATGTTTTCCCTGGTCACGAAAATATTCCGCGATCGTCGTCGCCAGCATCGTACCATGCAGACGCATCAGTGGAGGCGTATCTGCAGGGGTGGCAACCACCACTGACCGGCGCAACCCTTCGGCACCGAGTATGTTGTTGATGAAATCCTTGACCTCACGGCCCCGTTCACCGATCAACCCGACTACGATGATATCGGCATTGGTGTACTTGGTCATCATACCGAGCAACACACTCTTACCCACACCGCTGCCTGCAAACAGTCCAAGGCGTTGTCCGCGGCCGACACTCAACAATGCATTGATCGATCGAATGCCGACATCCAGCGGTTCGGTGATACTTTTTCGCTGCAATGGATTGATCTGGCGGCCGGTCAATGGCATGCTCGCGTCTGTCTGCGGCACCCCGCGCCCGTCCAGCGGTTCACCGGCACCGCCGATCACCCGCCCCAGCAGCGCATTCCCCACTGCGGCATGATAGACCTTGTCAGTCGGAATCACTCGCGCGTTGGGCGCCAGCCCCTGCACATTTCCAGTCGGCATCAAAAAAAGCTTTTCGCCGGAAAACCCGACCACCTCGGCTTCGACCACCTCTTTGTCCGGCCTCAGCACCTGGCAATGTGAGCCGATCGCTGCCTGGCAGCCCACCGCTTCGAGGGTCAGGCCAACCATGCGTGACAACCTGCCCTCGACGACGACCGGGACGGGCGCCACACGCTGCCGGTACTGCTTCAGCGTGCGCAACCAGCGTTGCTTGCGCTGCTCATTCATCTTTGTCCGATTCTCTCTGCCCGCCGAACACCTGGGTGATCACCCGCGCAACACGAGACTCCACCGTCGAGTGGACCTGTGAGTTCTCCGTCACGACCTTGCAGCCGCCACGAGACACGACCGGATCTTCGACCAGTTGCCACCCCTGGTCGTCGTCCGACAAGGACAATGCCCCACTGACCAGCTTGACATCGTCAGGGTGCAGGCGAACCTGGATCTTTTGCGCGGACATCGGCAAGGCGTTCAGCGCCTCCTTGACGACCGCAACCACCTGGCCCGGATCGATTGACAGCTCCCGACGCAGCAGTTGCTTCATCATCGCAATGCACAACTCCGCCAGTTCCCGCTCGATTTCCTCGTCGACCGCCTGCAGTGGACGCGACAGTGCACCGAGCACACGCTCCAGCGTCTGCGCCTTGTCACGCATCACCTGTTCGCCCTTGCTCAGCCCGGCCTGGTAGCCCTGCTGAAACGCTTCGTCATAGGCCTGTTTTTGCAGCCGCTCGATCTCCTTGGCGGTCATCATCTGGCCGGCTGACGCCGGCGCTTCCCCCTGTTCACCGACAAACGGCGCATCCCAGGCCTCGACACGCTCGATCTGTTCTCTGCTGATGATCTTGGAACCTGGTTTAGCCCGCATTGCTCGCTACCCTTCTGTTGTGACGGCCCGACGGCGCGCCCTGGCTGGCTTTCGCTCGGCCGGCGAGCCGGCGTGTAAAAGCACCTTCGCGTGATGCGATCTGTCGTGGTGGCGGAGCGTACAATGTGTGGTGCGTACAACGCACCCTACTTTGGTGCACACAGAGAAAGGCGGGCTAGACATATTGCTCCTGCGCACTACCACCCAGGGTGATTTCGCCTGCGTCCGCCAGGCGCCTGGCGATCGCCAGGATCTCTTTCTGCGCTGCCTCGACCTCACTCAGACGTACCGGCCCCTTGGCTTCGAGATCATCACGCAACATTTCCGCCGCCCGTTTGGACATGTTGTTGAAGATCTTTTCCTTCAGTACTTCCTCTGCGCCCTTGAGTGCGAGAATCAGCGACTCCGACGAGATTTCCCTCAGCAACGCCTGGATCGACCTGTCGTCCAGGTCACCCAGGTTGTCGAATACGAACATCAGGTCCTGGATCTTGTCGCCCAGCTCCGCATCAGCGTCCTGGATACTTTCCATGACCTCGCTTTCAATCGCAGACTCCATGAAGTTCAGGATATTGGCCGCACACTTCAACCCACCCACCGAGGAGGATTTGACATTCGCATTGCCGCTGAACTGTTTCTCCATGATCTGGTCGAGTTCCTGAATCGCCTGCGGCGGAATGCCATCCAGTGAAGCAATCCGCATCAGGATATCAGGCCGCAGACGTTCGGGCAGCATCGCCAGCACCTCCGCTGCATGATCGCTGTCCAGGTAGGCCAGCACGATCGCAATGATCTGCGGGTGCTCGAGACGAATGATTTCGGCCACCGCCCTGGGGTCCATCCACTTCAGCGCTTCCAGGCCCTTGGAACTGCGTCCAAGCAGGATACGGTCGATCAGCCCGCCAGCCTTGTCCTCGCCAAGCGCACGAGTCAGCATTTTTCGCACACGCTGCTCAGCATCGATACCCAGCGCGGTCTGATCCTCGACCACCTGGGCGAATTCCTCGAGTACGCTGGTCACCTCCTGCTTGCTGACATTTTCGAGGCCCGCCATCACGCCGCCGATCTTCTGCACCTCCTTAGGCCCCATCAGCTTCAGGATGTCAGCGGCCATGTCGTCACCCAGGCTCATCAAGAACACTGCAGCACGCTCAGTCCCGGACAACTTTGAGGAATTGTCAGCCATCTTTTGCCACCCAGCTCTTGACTACCTGCGCAACACGCCCGGGGTCCTGTCCGACCATGGTCTTGGCCACGTTCAGGCTCTCCTCATACTTTGACTGGTGCGGCAGCTGGGCCTGGTTCGGCACCGGTGCCGACGGGTCGGCAGGCGGCAAGGCCGCCGTCGCAGGGGCCTGTGCCACTTCGGCGCCTTTCTCCGCCAGGCTTTTCATCACCGGGCGCAATACCGCAAAAAACAGGATCAGCACGGCGATCGCACCGAGCGCCTGCTTGCCGACATCCATCACCCAGGGCTGCTCGAGCAGCGGCGTCTCCGGCAAAGGCTGTGGCGGTGGCGGCGTGTAGAAAGACGCATTCTGAACCTTGATCGTATCCCCACGCCGGGCATCGAAACCGACCGCACTTTTTACCAGCTCGGTCAGCCCGGCAAGCTCCTTTTTCGTCAACGGCGTCTTGGTGACTTCACCTTCATCGTCGACACTGCGTTTATCGTCGACCAGCACAGCAATCGACAGGCGCCGGACAGTGCCAGGCATATTGCGGACATGACTGATGGTCTTATCCGGCAGGTAGTTCCTGGTTACCGACTTGGTCAGACTGCGCAACGAGGACTGTGCCTGTGTGCCGGCCTTCTTCGCAGTCGGTGTCGTGGTACCGGTTTTCGGCGGCTGATTGCTGGTCGCGCCGGGAATGCCTGACGGGGTAGCAGAACCGTTGCTCTTGCGCTCGGTGATTTTCTCACTGCGCACTGCCGGCGAATCGGCATTGTACGATTCCCTGGTTTGCTCGGTAGCGGTAAAGTCCAACTCCACATTGACTTTCGCCCGCACCCGGCCCTCGCCGACGATCGGCGAGATAATGTCTTCTATTTTCTTTATGTAAGCGTGCTCCTGTTTCGCCTTGTAGTCGAACTGCTCTTCGGACAGTGACAGCGAGTCACTGCCCGCAGCACGCGACAGCAACTTTCCATACTGATCGATGATGGAAACATTTTTGCTTTCCAGCTTGGGAATACTTGACGACACCATGTGCAGGATCGCCTTGACCTGGCCGTAGCCGATACGCCGGCCACCGTAAAGATTCAGCACCACTGTCGCCTTCGGCTGGCTGCTCTCTCTGCCGACGAACACGGTCCGCTCGGGCAGTGCCAGGTGGACCCGGGCCGATTGGATATTCCGCATCGTCGAAATCGAACGCGCCAACTCGATCTCGAGTGCGCGCACATAACGGCGGTACTGGGTAAACTTACTGGTCTTGAACGACTCCTCCTTGTTCAGAAATTCCATTCCCAGGCTGGTCCCCTGCGGCAAGCCTTCCTTGGCCAGATGAATACGCGCCTTATGCAAGTCCGCGGCAGGCACCATGATGGCACCGGAAGCCGGATCCAGCTTGTACTTGATGTTTACCTTTTGCAGAGACTCGATCACCTGGCTCGCGCTTTTACCGGACAGATTGCTGTACAGCAGACCGTAATTGGGGGTTTGCGACCACAACACGATCGCCACGCCCAGCGCCACACTGGCCGCCAGGCCGATCATCAGCCCCAGTTGCCGCAATGCCGGCAGCTGCGAAAAACCCTGCATCGTTTCTGCTTTGAAGATAGCCATGAGTTTTATTCAAGGCGCACAGGCGCCATTCGTATCCCTAGATGTTTATTCTCATGATCTCGTGATAGGCATCGACCAGCTTATTGCGTACCTGGGTCATCGCCTGAAAAGACACATTGGCCTTCTGCAGCGCCACCATCACCTGCGCCAGGTCTACACCCGGCTGGCCGGTTACGAAAGCTTCGCTCAATTTTCCAGCCTTTTTCTGCGTCGCGTTGACCGCCTCGATCGAGTCCTTCAGCAGCTTGGAAAAATCCTGCTGTGGTACAGACTCAGTCACCGCCCCCTCGATACCCTTGGCCTTCAAGGCCATGGTGCGCATCTGCGCCAGTACATTCTGAATATCGATATCGCTCATTGTCCCCCCTGCCAAGCTTTCTCTCTCAGATAATTATCGTTCACGATTCCGCCAATTTCCTGTCATTCCAATCCTCAATCTCAGTCGGGAATCTGTATTCCTGCCTCACGCATTTTTGCCAGCTTATAGCGCAAAGTACGTGGACTGATCCCCAAACGTTGCGCGGTCTTTTTACGGCTGCCGCTTTCCTCACGCAACACCTGTAGAATCATCTGCTGCTCGCGTGATTTCAGATCGTCAGGCGCATCCAGCGGCACCGGATCCGCCTGTGCCCCGGCAGCATCAGTCCGTGCCGGCAGCGCAGGTGACGGCACCGGCCGCAGCATCTCGCCGTTCGCCTGTGTTTCGAAATAAATCTCCTCGTCGGTAATCCTGTTCGCATTGCACAGGATCATTGCACGCTGAATGACATTGCCAAGCTCGCGTACGTTACCCGGCCATGCGTGCGACAGCAGTTTCTGTTCCGCCGCCGTGGTCAATTCCGGGACTTCCTGCCCTGGCTTGAGTTCACGTTCGATCATCCGCCTGGCCAGCGGCAGGATATCCCCCGGCCTGTCCCGCAACGGCAGCAGGTGCAGCGGAAAGACATTCAAGCGATAATACAGGTCTTCACGAAATCTTGCGCCATTGACTTCCTCACGCAGATCCCGGTTGGTCGTGGCAATCACCCGTACATCCAGCTTGATCTGCTTCTTGCTGCCCAGGCGTTCCACTTCGCGTTCCTGCAGAACCCGCAACAGTTTGGCCTGCAAGCCGAGATCCATCTCCGAAATCTCATCCAGCAGGATGGTACCACCGTTCGCCTGCTCGAATTTGCCGGCATTGGAACTGTAGGCGCCGGTAAAGGCCCCCTTCTCATAACCGAACAACACTGCCTCGAGCATGTTTTCCGGAATCGCCGCGCAGTTTATCGCCACGAACGGCCCTTTGGATCTGCCGGAATAGCGGTGTATATACTGTGCATAGACTTCCTTACCCACGCCGCTTTCCCCCATCAACAGCACGGTCGCATCACTTTGCGCGACCCGCCTGGCCAGGATCAACAGGTCCTTACTCTCCTCGTCTTCAGCGATCAAGTCATGCTCCTGCTTGTCACCCGAGTCCAGCACCAGCCGGCTGACCATGTTGACCAACACCTCGGCTTCGAAGGGCTTGACCAGGTAATCGATGGCCCCCTCGCGCATCGCCTGCACTGCTTTTTGAATCGAACCATACGCTGTCATCAGCACCACCGGCAACTTGGGATCGATTTCCTTGATTTTCTTCAACAGGGCCGCGCCATCCATCGGCTTCATCTGCACATCACTGACCACCATGTTGATCTGCTCTTTGTTCAATACATTGATCGCAGCACGCCCGTCCTCCGCCGACAGCGTCGGATACCCCGCCAGCTCCAAAGTGTCACACAATGCCTCGCGCAACGCCGGATCGTCCTCAACCACTAATACAGAACCGCTTGCCATAGTCGTTTTTCCTCTCGTTAGATGCTGTTGACACTATGGGTATCATCTGCTGCCTGCAGCGCCCTGTTTTTCCCGATGGCCTTGGCGAACAACTCACGCTCGCTGGCGACCGGGATCTCGATGGTAAACACCGCGCCCTGTCCCGGCTCTGAGCTTGCGGTGATACTGCCGTGATGCGCCTCGACGATCGTCTGCGCCACAGACAGGCCAAGCCCGGTACCCTGAGGCCGCGTGGTAAAAAAAGGTGTAAACAGGTTCGGCAGGTCTTCCTGGTCTATGCCCGGTCCATTGTCACTGATACGGAACCTGACCTTGCGCTCACCGCTCCTGTCGACCTTGAGATAGACCTCCGCTCCGGCACCGGTCGCCTGCACGGCGTTGGACACGATGTTCATCAAGGCGCCGAGCAGTGCGTCGTGATTGCCCTTCAGCTGCAGCCGCGGATCGATTCGTGCCACATGCAGCCGCGCATCCTGGCTGACCAATTGCGACTCTACCGTCTGTTCCAGGTTCTCGATCAGGTCACTGACCTGTACACACTCCATGTCGAAGGATCCGCTCCTGGCAAACTGCAGCATGTCGTTGACCATATGGTCCAGGTAGCGCAGGCGTGAAATCACCTTGTCATGCGTCTTGAGCCTTTCGTCATCCGCAAGCTCCGGCCTGTTCAGGTGTGAAATATAGAGCAGCGCGGTCGCCAACGGGGTACGGATCTGGTGCGCCAGGCTGGCTGCCATCTCACCCATCGCTGACAGGCGATAGTGGCGGTTGAGCATCGACTGCAACGCATGCTGTTCGGTGACATCGGTCAACAGAACGATCTGTCCAGGCTCACCCTGCAGTGCCCTGGAACTCAGGCTGATCCGCCTGCCGTTCTTCAGCACGACCTCACTGCCTTCATCGACTTCGGGTGTGAACGCACGTTCGATCACCTGGTGCCACAACTCACCGAGCAACGGCTCGCCAAGGAATTCCACGGCAACAGGATTGACCTCCTTGATCAGTCCGTTTCCATCCATCACGACGACACCGCCGGGCAGCAGTTCGAGCAACTGGGTCAGCCGGTTGGCGATGGTTTCCTTTTCAATCAACTGCTGCAAGCGTTCACTGCGCGCCTGGTGCAGTTCCTGCGACAGGGTGGCGACCCGGTTTTCCAGTGTCCTGTAGGATTCGGTCAGTTGCCTCGACAAATCATTGAACGCCTGGAAAGCGTCTTCAAGTGACTTGGATTGCTTGTCTGTTTTACTCTGCGCCATCTCATCCCCGTAGTTCACGCCATGTGGTTATGGTCATCGCGGCAGCCCTGGCACCACGAATACCCTGCCTGCTTGTACAGGATTGGTGGTGCAATATCTGTGCCCGCACTAATTTACCAACAGGAACATGAATCTATAGGGACAAAACACGGCGTGAGTCAGAAATTCGCCGAAGACAGTTGTTTAACAAGGGAAACTCAATCGCTGCGGCTGACAGCAGCGGCCCTGCTCAGCCACGTTCGACCGGCAGCCCGGCCGATTTCCACTCCGGAAACCCGTCCTGCAAACGTTGCGCCTGAAATCCACGCTGACGCAACGCCATGACTGCATCGTAGGCCAGCACACAATGCGGACCACGGCAGTAAGCGACGACCTCCTGTGCCGGATCGAGCCGGTCGAGCCACTCCTGCAGTGCCTGCAGCGGTACATTGACTGCACCAGGCAGATGCCCGGCCCTGTATTCTTCCGGCGGGCGTACATCGAGCACCGTCACCAACCCCGCTCGCGCCTTTTCCAGCAACTCCTCGCGCGGCATCGGTGCGAGTTGGTCTTTCGCGCGCAGAAATTCATCCACCAAGCTGTTGACCTCGGCGATATGCTGCTCGGCCACTTTTCTAAGTGACTGCAGCAACACCACGACTTCATCGCTGCGCAGCCGATAGAACACCTTCAGCCCCTGCTTGCGCGCCACGACCAACCCGGCCTGGCGCAGCTGCTGCAAATGCTGCGAAGTGTTGCCTACACGCAAACCGGCCGATTTCGCCAGTTCTTCGACACTGCACTCACGCTGGGCGAGAAACTCCAACAACTCCAGCCGATTGCCATTTCCCAACGCCTTGGCCACACGCGCAAACTCGGAAAAAAGCGCTTTTTTAAAAGGGTTGTCCGCCATGCAAAAATCCTATAATCTCCATCTCAAGTATTCTATTG
The DNA here is from genome assembly GCA_027021095.1 of Gammaproteobacteria bacterium. GTDB lineage: Bacteria > Pseudomonadota > Gammaproteobacteria > SZUA-21 > SZUA-21 > SZUA-21. Next base: position 1,854 of record JALUUZ010000278.1, on the reverse strand, counting down.
ATTAATAGAATACTAGCTAATATGCCTGATGACAAGGGCTGTATTGATTAATCGAGGCTATCTCCTGATGACTACAAGTGACTGGATCATTCAACATGAAACAACGCTGCGGCTTGCCGCGTTTATCGGTACCCTGCTGCTCATGGCGGCTTGGGAACTGCTCAGCCCGCGGCGCCGGCCGACCCGCTCAAAACCAATGCGCTGGCTCAACAACCTTGGACTCGTCGTGTTCAACACGATCGTACTACGCCTGCTGCTGCCGACCACGATGGTGGCACTGGCCATGTTTGCACAGCAGCAGCACTGGGGACTGCTCAACTACTATCAACTGCCCACGGTACTCGGTGTGGCCGTGACGATCGTCGTGCTGGACTTAGTGATTTACCTGCAACACGTGATGGTGCATGCAATACCCCTGCTGTGGCGGCTGCACCGCGTACACCATGCAGATCCTGACTTCGATGTCACCACCGGAGTGCGGGTCCACCCCCTCGAACTCATTCTGTCGATGTTGGTCAAGTATACGGCGATCATCGTGCTTGGACCGCCGGTACTGGCGGTGATCCTGTTCGAGATCCTGTTGAATGCCATGGCGATGTTCAACCATGGTAACGTCAAAATCCCTGCAACATTGGATCGGATCATGCGCCTGTTCGTGGTGACCCCTGACATGCACCGCGTACATCATTCGATCGACGATGACGAAACCAACAGCAACTTCGGCTTCAATTTGTCCTGCTGGGACCGCTTGTTCGGCACTTACCGCCGGCAGCCACGCGCCGGCCAGCGACAGATGAAATTCGGCATTCGTCATTTTGACACACCACGGCAGGTCAGCCGGCTTCAAGGCATGCTGATCCTGCCGTTTCTGGGCAGACCCACTGACTATACGCTCAGCCGGCGCAAATGGAACGGACCGGGGCCGGACCTGTCAGAAAAAGAAAGAGGACGGACATGAACCGAAAACTGGTACGTTGGCTGCTGTTACTCAGCGTGATCGCTGGAATCGTTCTCGCGGTCGTCTACCGCGACCAGCTGAATGCTGAAACGATCACACAGTGGGTGGACAATGCCGGCATCATCGGGCCATTGGTCTTTATGCTGATCTATATCGTCGGCACCGTCTATTTCGTTCCTGGCTCGGTGTTGACCCTGACAGGGGGGGCGCTGTTCGGCCCGCTGCTCGGTACCTTCTACAACCTGACGGCCGCCACGCTTGGCGCGACCTTGTCGTTCCTGATTGCACGTTATCTCGCATCGGACTGGGTTGCCAGGCAGACCGGCGGCCGGCTGCAGCAACTGCAAACCGGTGTCGAACAGGAGGGCTGGCGCTTTGTCGCCTTTGTGCGCCTGGTGCCGCTGTTTCCGTTCAATCTGCTGAACTACGCACTGGGCCTGACACGGATCAAGCTGTCGCACTATATCGTTGCATCCTACCTGTGCATGTTCCCCGGTGCCCTGGCCTATACCTACCTGGGCTACGCCGGACGCGAGGCAATCGCGGGTGATACCAGCCTGGCACAAAAGATCCAGATCGGCTCCGTGGCCTTGGCGCTGTTGGCCGTCGTGATTTTCCTGCCACGCTGGATCAAACGGCTGCGCGACAAAAAACAGGTGTGACCATGCCGCACCCTTGCTCCGTCTCGCGACGAACGGTGGTGAAAAAGGCGGGCTAGACAGCCTTCATGCTCAGGCGAATACGCCCCTGCTTGTCGACTTCGAGCACCTTGACCTTGATCAGGTCACCTTCGGAGAGCTTGTCACTGACTTTCTCGACGCGTTCCTCGGAAATCTGCGAGATATGCACCAGGCCGTCACGCCCAGGCAGAATCGTGACGAATGCACCGAAATCCA
>JALUUZ010000277.1 GCA_027021095.1 Gammaproteobacteria bacterium | reverse complement strand
CGGGCTGATCGTTTTTGGCACCAAGGCGTACCTGCACGTCCCGTTGACTTTCGACACCAAAACGGTGATCACGCTGTTGAATGAGACGTTTGTCGGCATGGCCGGGGACAGCACGGCGATCGGTGACGCGATCGGGCTGGCGGTCAAGCGCCTGCGCAACACCAAGGCCGACCGGCGTGTGCTGATTCTGTTGACCGACGGCAAGAATACCGACGGTACACTGAACCCTGTACGCGCGGCCGAACTGGCGCGGCATATGAAGATGACAATCTATACTATCGGCATAGGGTCGTTGATGTCGGCCAGCATCGATGAGTCGACGCTGCGGGAGATTGCGCGCGTCACCGATGGGCGCTATTTCAGAGCGCAGAATATCCAACAGCTGAATGAGATCTACAGTTATATCGACAGGCTCGAGCCGATCGAAAAGCAGGCCAAGCGTTTTCGGCCACGGCGCGCGTTGTATCATTGGGTGCTGGCATTGGTCGTCGTGCTCGTGAGCCTGGTGCTTGGATATCGTTTGTGGAAGGACTGCAGAGGAGTGCGGGCCAGTGGAGCAATGAATTGAGTGGAGCGGTGGATTGAGAGATGACTGAGACATTCCATTTTCTGCGCCCCTGGTGGTTTGCTGCACTGTTGCCGCTGGCGTGGATGCTTTGGCAGATGTTCCACTGCCGGCCGCAGGCCGGCCTGTGGCGTAAAATCTGTGACGCGTCGTTGCTGCCTTTCTTGCTGGTACTCAATGGTACACGGCGCAGCAGGTTGCCGGAGATAGTGTTTGCCGTTACCGCGGTACTGGTGATTTTTGCGCTTGCCGGCCCGGCCTGGAAAAGGCTGCCGCAGCCGCTGTACGCGCGCCAGGCGCCACTGGTGATCATCCTGGATCTGTCCTTGTCGATGAATGCGAAGGATATCAAGCCGACCCGGCTGCAGCGTGCCAAGCTCAAGATCGAGGATATACTGTCGCAGCGAAAGGAAGGCAGCACCGCCTTGGTGGTCTATGCCGGCCATGCCTTTGCGGTCACGCCGTTGACCCAGGACGTGGAAACGATTCGCCTGCAGCTCAAGGACATCAACACGGAGTTGATGCCGGTACAGGGAAGCCGGCTTGGTATGGCGCTGCAAAAGGGCTGGCAGCTGTTGCAAAACAACAATGTGCGTTCAGGGGACATGCTGGTGATTACCGATGGTGTCAGTGACAGGGTGGTCGAGCGGCTCAAGGCCCTGGCGGCGCGCGGGATCCGTGTTTCGGTACTGGCGGTCGGTACTGCCAACGGTGCGCCGGTGCCGTTCCGCCAAGGCGGTTTTTTGAAGCGCCAAGGCAATATCGTCATTGCCAGGACCAACTTCGACTATTTGAAGACACTGGCCCGGGCCGGCGGTGGAATGTATGCCCGGCTGGCCCCGGGGGATGAAGACGTGCAGGCGCTGCAGCGTTTTTTCGATGCCAACGACAATCTGGCCAATGTCCAGCGTACCAGTTTTTTTGCTGACCTGTGGCGGGAGGAGGGTCCGTGGCTGCTGTTGCTGGTGTTGCCGCTGGCAGCGCTGGCTTTCCGGCGCGGCTGGGTCATGGGGCTGGTGCTGTGTTTGTGTCTGCCCGTGCCGCAACCTGCCCAGGCATTGGATTGGCATGGATTGTGGTCGGCGCTGTGGTTCAATAAAGACCAGCGGGCGTACAGGGCTTACAAGAAAAAGCAATACGAGGAGGCAGCCAAACGCTTCAGGCACCAGGACTGGAAGGCGTCGTCGCTCTACAAGTCCGGCCACTACAAGCAGGCGCTCAGGCTCTGGCGGCAGCAAAGCAGCGATGAGGGGTATTATAACCGCGGCAATGCACTGGCGATGTCAGGCAGGCTGAAACAGGCGATCGCCGCCTATGACCAAGCGTTGAAACTGAACCCGGGGCACAAGGATGCGCGGTACAATCGGGATCTGCTGAAGAAGATATTACAGCATGCAGGCAGGCAGCCGGGGCCGGGGCAGACGGGTAAAAACCCGGGGCAGCAGCAGGGCCAGCGCGGTCAACAGGGTGGCCGCCGGCAGAGCCCGGACGGCAAGAACAAGGGGAAACCGTCGTCGGCAGCCAAACGGGACGGGAAAAATACGACTGGTTCGGCAGCCGGGAACCAGCAGCCGGGGATGGACAAGGACGGCAGACAGCATGGCAGCCGTGCGCACGACAAGCCGTTGCAGGACCGGATGGCCGGCAGCAAGCCGCCAAAGCACAGCAGCAAGGACAAGCAGAAAGAGGCGAAGGAACAGCAACAGAAATCACAGCAGGCAAAAAAACCTGGCAAGGCAGGTAAGCCGAAAAAGACCCAGCTTTCCGAGCTCGAGCAGGCCTATGAACAATGGCTGCGCCGGGTGCCTGACGATCCGGGTGCGCTGTTGCGTAAAAAATTTCAGCGCCAGTACCTGATGGAGCGTAATGCAATGCCTTATAATTTCAACAACCGAAAGGGGTGGTAGCGTTTTGATCCACGTTAAGCGATGTTGTCTCGTGTTGTCGCTGGTGATGACATTGTTGCCGGCCTGGCTGCAGGCGGGTGTGACCGTACGTCTCGACAGCACACGGGTGACGGTCGGCGAGTCTTTTTTTATCGTCTACCAGGTGCGTGGGCAGGAGCGTGTGTTTCCTGATTTTTCCGGTATCGAAAAGCATTTCGAAATCATCGGCCGGGCACGGCAGCGGCTGCTCAGTTCGGTCAACGGGCGTGTCGAGGTGGTGCTGTCGTGGAGACTCGAGCTGCAGGCCAGGAAAGCGGGCAGGTATGTCATTCCACCGATTCGGTTCGGTAAGAGTAAGAGTCCGGCGGTGACCATCGAGGTCAAGCAGGGCGCAGTGTCGAAGCAGGGCAAACGTGCCGACTATTTCGTCGAACTCGAGACCAGTACCAATGAACCGTATGTACAGCAGCAGGTGGAACTACGGCTGCGTATCTACTATCCCTCGCGTTACTTTATTCCCAGCCGCAATGTGCAGATTTCGGCGATCCGCTTTCTATCCGGGGATGCCGTGGTCAAGGATCAAGGCCGGGCGTTTCCTGGCAAGAAGACATTCGGCCAGACCCGGTACAATGTGATTACGCAGAAATATACCCTGTTGCCGCAAAAAAGCGGGGTGCTGCGGATCAGGCCGCAGACGATCATCATGCTGGTGCCGGGCAGGTATGTGCGGGGCAGCTTTGGCTTTGGCAGTTATCGCCGCTATCAGCGTAAATACCTGTATACCAAGGCGCTGGAGTTGAAGGTCAGGCCGAAGCCGGCCGGCTATACCGGGAAATACTGGCTGCCAACCGAAAAGCTGGTGTTGAAAGAGGTCTGGCCGAAAGGATTTCAGCAGCTCCGGGTCGGGGAACCGGTGACACGGCAGATCAAGATCATCGCTCACGGCTTGACTGCCGAACAACTGCCGGCGCTCGATATGGGTGACGTGCAGGGAATCAAGCTGTATCGTGACAAGGCCGAATTGAATACCAGCAGCCAGACGGGCAGGCTGGTTGGCGAACGCAGCCAGAAGATCGCAATGATCGCCACCAGGCCGGGCAGGTATACACTGCCGGAGATCACACTCGACTGGTGGAACATCAAGACCGGGAAAATGGAGACTGCGCGTATTCCCAGCCGCACTTTGGTTGTCGTTGCCGGGGCTGCGGGCAAGCCGCAGTCACCGGATATTACGGTACCGCAGCGCCCGCCAGGCAAGTCCCAAGGTCCTGCTGCCGTCGTCGAAGGAGGTCTGCCGACTGCGAGTCTCTGGTTTTGGCTGACCTGGGTTTTTGCACTGTTGTGGCTGGTCACGGTGTCGGCCTGGTGGTATTTTTCAAGGACCGGACGGCGTGAGCCACAGCAGGGGCAACAACCGGCGGCGGTTCGTATCCCGGGCACGACCCTGGAGATCGCCGAGATCAGGATGGCGTGCAATGCCAATGCGCCGCAGCGCTGCAGCAAAGCCTTGCTGGCGTGGGCGAGGAAATACTGGCAGGACGAGGCGCCGACCAGCCTTGACGGGATAGCGCGTTTGCTTGGCGATGAGCGGTTCGGCCGTTGCGTCGAGGAGTTGAACAGGTGCCTGTATGCCGCAGGGACCGGTGAAGCATCATGGGACGGAACAGGGTTCTGGAAGGTGTTCGACCAGGCGAGACGCAAGGCTCATCAGCGCAGGACCGGCACAGACAGTGCGTTGGTGCAGCTGTATCCACGGCAAACGGGGTGACCGTGATCCCTATTTTTTTGCCCTGGGTGGTTGGAATCCCTGGGCGCCGGCAAATTCCCCTTCGCCGAACAAAAAACCAAGCATGTGTTTTTCAATCAGTTCGAGGCTGCGCGGGTCCGCGGTATTGAGGCCGTTTTCGTTGATGATCATCGTCAGGTGTTCGAGCCATTTCTTCCAGCCTTCGGCCGAGACGTTTTCATAGATGCGCTTGCCCAGTTCGCCGGGGTGCGGGACCGACTCCAGCCCCGGTGATTCTTGTTTCAGGACGACACATTGTACGAGTCTGCTCATGGTTTTTCCTCAGAGTTTTCGTTGGCGGTGTTCATTCTACGTGATTCACAGCAGCTGTTGTTTTAAAACAGCTAATACCACTATTGCGATTAGTAATAGTGCCGGGGCTTCATTGAACCAACGGTAGAACACATGGGTTCTTGTATTGTGCCGATGGCGGAAATGCAGCATGATCCGGTAGCAATACAGGTGATACCCGGCCAGTACGGCGACCAGTCCCATCTTGACCAGGAACCAGCGTGGCGCAGCCTCAAAGTTCGTGTACAGCACAGCGCCGAGGGCCGCGGTGAATACAGCGCCGATCGTCATGATAATGAAAAGTTTTTTTTCCATTACCAGGAAGCGTTCGTAGCCCGGTTCATCTTGTGTCTGCGCATGATACACAAAAAGACGTGGCAGATAAAATAACCCTGCAAACCATGTGACCATAAAGACTAGGTGGAAGGCTTTAACCCATAACACGTCAGACTCCTTTTTGGTAGGTTTCTTCAATAAGGCTTCGGGTCAGTATGCCATAGATATGAGGCGCGCCGGCGGTGCCATAGCGATAGACATACAGTGCCTCGGCGCCGGTCTGCTGCAAGGTGTCGAGTGCTTCCTGCAGGTTGGCCTGCAGCGAAATGGGTGCAAGCTGTTTTCTTTTTGCCGGGATTTCCATCAGGTTCAGTGTCTGCGGCAGCTTGTCGTGCGGCGGTCCATCGTCACGCGGATATTGAGTGAGCTCCAGGTAGGCGTGGGCAAGGTCGGCCGTCGGCATCAGCGCCAGCGGTTTTTTGTCGTCATCGATAACGACGATCCAGCGTGGACTTCGATCGAGTACCACGTGCACCTTGTCCAGCGTGACCTGTGCCGGCAGCGACTCGGTGTCCCGGTCCATCGCGCCGGCGACACCCAGGCGCAGCAGCGACTGTGAGATCGGGTCGCTGCGGTAATCCAGGCCGCGTACCTGCATCAGCGCGATAAACACGGATTTTTTGCCGAACAGCTCACGGCTTGTCAGGCTGGCCATGACGATGATCAGCATGCCTGGCAGGATGATGTCCGAGTTTTGAGTCATTTCCAGCATGGCGGTCAAGGCGGCCAGTGGCGCCTGCAGTGTCGCCCCCATCATTGCCCCCATGCCCAGCAATGCGTAGTAGCCTTCCGACGACGGGCTGGCATAGAGCGTTTTGGCGCCGATCCCGGCCAGGAGTCCGGCGATCGCGCCGATAAACAAGGTCGGTGCAATCAGGCCGGCGGGTACGCCAAGGCCAAGTGTAGTCGCCGTCGCGACGATTTTCGCCAGCAGGATGACCAGCAGTACAGTCACTGTCAGGCTGGCCAGTGACCCCGTCAATGCGTTGTTCACTGTATCGTAACCCACTCCCATGATCGAACTGGCCGGGGCATACAGGGCCAGCAGGCCGGTGATCAGGCCGGCCAGGCACATGCGTAGAAACATGGGCTTGTTCAGCGCAAACTGGTTGACGCGCCTGATCAGGCTGATGAACAGTGCGGCCAGGCTGCCGATGGCCAGGCCTGCGGCGGCGATATAAGGCAGTTCGGTCAAGGTGGAGATCTTTGTCTCGACGACAGTAAAGGCGATTTCATCGCCGAAAATAAAACGCGTCAGGGTCGCGGCGGTGACTGAAGCGAGAATCACCGGTGTGAATCCGGCCAGTGTATATTCCATGACGATCACTTCCATCGCGAACACCACGCCGGCCAGTGGTGTATTGAACGAGGCGGCGATGGCGGCAGCGGCGCCACTGGCGACAAGGATACGGATGCTGTTGTTCGGCAGTTTCATATACTGGCCGATCAGGCTGCCACTGGCGGCGCCCAGGTGGATGCCGGGACCCTCACGTCCGGCGCTGAAGCCGCTGACGATACTCAACACCGCGCCAAAAAACTGCAGCAGCATATTGCGTAAGGGCAGCACCCCTTGGTAGTAGACGAGCCGTTCCATGACGTGGACCACGCCGACCTGCAGCATGGTATTGCGTGTGATCAGCCAGTACATCAGCCCGAGCGACAGGCCGCCGAGCACCGGCAGGGTGAAGCGCCAGAGGGCCGGCAGCTGTTCATAGGTTTCCAGTGTATGGCCGGGCAGATAACCGTGACTTGGCTGACCAGGCAGAAACTGAAGCTGCAGGTATTCTATCGCCAGCCGGAAAACGACGATCACTGCGCCTGCCAGCAGGCCGCTGAGCACTCCCATCAGCGCCAGTTGAGGCAATGCGTCGGCCTTGGACAGGCGCAGCCTGAGATTTTCCAGTTTGAGACTCATTGTCGGTTTATTCTGGTTTTCAATGCCTTGGGGCCTTGATGTTTGCCGGGAGCGACAGTTCGTCCGGTGTTCTTGTGTAGAAGCAAAAACTGCTAGCCAGCGTCCCCTTTAAGATAGCCAATGTATCTCTGTCGCGCTCCTCGATCGCGAAAGCCACCCATGCCGCACCCTTGCTCCGCCTCGCTACGAACGGTGGTGATAGGGCCTGCGCGGATCGTACAAACGAACCAAGTCCATGAATTGATCAGAGTTTTCCAGATGGTAGAATACCTTGTGGTAGAATAGCTTACCATACCTGGTCTGGCAGAGGTATTGGTAATCCGCGGTGGTGCAAAGAAAGGTTGAATGCTTGCGCCGTAAGCGGTCAGTGCAGGACGGCCTTGCTTGCCGCCGTGCGCAGTACGACAGCAGGGTGGTGACAGAGTGCGCTGGAACCTTGGCGGTCGGGCGCTGCTGTCCTGGGCCGAGGTCATAAGAAGCAGAAGCGTTTGTACTTGAATGGATAATGGATCAGCAGTAGTGGCAGGGTGAGAAATGATCAAAGTAGGCATAGTTGGCGGCACCGGATACACCGGTGTCGAGCTGTTACGGTTGTTGGCGCTGCATCCGGAAGTGACATTGAAGTCAATTACGTCCCGCAGCGAGATGGGCAGGCCGGTGGCAGAGGTCTTTCCAAGCCTGCGTCGCCTGGTGGACCTGGAATTCAGTGAGCCGGATTTGGCGGAGCTGACCCGGTGTGACTTGGTGTTTTTTGCCACACCCAATGGGACCGCAATGAAAATGGCCAGGGAACTGCTGGAAATCGGTGTCAAGGTCATCGATCTGGCGGCCGATTTCAGGTTGAAGGATGCGCAGGAGTGGGAGCATTGGTATGGTGAGCCGCACCAATGCCCGGATCTGCTGTTGGAAGCGGTCTACGGGCTGCCGGAGATGCATCGTGAACTTATCCGCAGCGCCCAGGTGCTTGCCAATCCAGGGTGCTATCCAACCGCAACGATTCTCGGGTTTTTACCACTGATCGAAAAAGACCTGGTGGACAGTACACGGCTGATCGTCGATGCAAAGTCCGGGGTCAGTGGTGCGGGGCGGGGCGCCAAGGTTGCAAACCTGTTGTGTGAAACCAGCGAGAGTTTTAAGGCCTACGCGGTGCCGGGGCACAGGCATCAGCCGGAAATCAGGCAGGCACTGGTGGCCGTATCGGGTCTGCCGGTCGGGTTGACGTTCGTGCCGCACCTGGTGCCGATGATCAGGGGGATTCATGCAACGCTGTATGCAGAAATAAAAGACAAGACACTGACACAGGATGCCTTGTATCAGCTGTACAAGGACCGTTATCTCGAGGAGCCTTTTGTCGATGTGCTGGAACCGGGTGCACACCCTGAGACCCGCAGCGTCAAAGGTTCGAACGTCTGCCGTATAGCGGTGCACAAGCCGCAGAATCAGGATGTCGTCGTGGTCTTGTCGGTGATCGACAACCTGGTCAAGGGGGCGGCGGGCCAGGCAGTGCAGAACATGAACCTGATGTTCGGATTTGATGAAACGGCTGGCTTGGATATTGCACCGCTTAGTCCGTGACAACAGGCAGGCCGGCGTTTTGTCCGCTTAAAAATGCCGTATTTTTTACGCAGGATTTAGGCTTTGTCAGCCGGTTTTAACTGGATACCGGCGGCATGCAGGGATTGCCGCGGCGTGCGTGACAAGCGTGTGGTGCCTGTTTCGCCAGTGGCTGGCGGGAAATACGGGCTAGGTGTATTGTGATCGTTTACAGTATCGTTTACAGTCAATGTTGTCGCTGACCGTGGTCGAGTGACGTTTTGTAGAGTTGTTCAATCTGGGATGGAAATACTAAGTTTATGCCTGTAAGACGAAGACGTGCCAACCTGGTCATCAAAGAGCAGAATCCATGGAAAATGTTTTTCTGGTTTGCGCTCGCCGCGATCCTGGTCAGTGTCAGTATCGTGGTGACCTACAATGTCGGGTATGACGATGCAGACATCGGAATCGAGGTGGCCGTTGCCAGGAATAAGAGCAATGCGGAATTGCTCAAGGTATTCAAGAGCAAGCTGCGGGAGAAGAAGGACACGATCAGGGGGTTGCGTACGGAAGTCGCACGGCTCGAGAGTCTGAACAGGATCGATGGGCACGCGCACAAGAAGGTCAAGGAAACACTGGAGAAATTACGCCGCGAGAACTTCCAGATCCGTGAAGAGCTGCAGTTCTACCGCAATATCGTGTCGCCCAATGCGAGCCATGCCGGTTTGCGCATTCACAGTTTCAAGATCGATGAAGGCTCGGAAAAGGGATTGTACTACTACAAGCTGACATTGATACAGATCCATGGTTTGAAGAACCGTCATCATACCGTGAGTGGTGTCGTCAATATGTATATCAGCGGGCTTGGTCCTGACGGTTCGCGCAAGACCATTCGCCTGAAAGATGTGTCCTCCTCGGAGGACGCGGTGATGAAATTTTCAATGAAATATTATAAGAGCTTTGAAGGCAAGCTGGTCTTGCCGGAGGGCTTCAGACCGCGCAGCGTTCGCGTGCAGGTAGTACCCAACCGGAGGAGAGGTCGTAGTCATACTAGTATCGAAAAGCGCATTGCGTGGCCGATCAAAAGCACTTAGAGGGGGTATTGATGTTGGGTAGCAAAAAGAATCAGGCAGTGGCGAAAATCGAGACATTGATCGGTCAGAATACGCAGGTCAATGGTGACGTGGTATTTTCCGGCGGATTGCATGTGGACGGCATTATCAAGGGTAATGTCGTCGCCGAGGCGGAAACCGGCTCGCTGCTGACCTTGAGCGAGAACGGGGTCATCGAGGGTGAAGTCCGGGTGCCGCATATCGTATTGAACGGTTGTGTCAAAGGCGATGTGCATGCGTTTGAACGGATTGAACTGGCCTCGAAGGCCAGGGTGATCGGCAATGTGCACTACAACCTGATCGAAATGTTACTCGGGGCCGAGGTCAACGGCAAGCTGGTACACCTTGGTGAGGAGGATGACGAACCCAAGCTGCTGGCGGCAGAGATTCAGATTGCGAAATCCGCGGGTGATAGTTGAACGAAACACTCAAGTATAGTATCGTTGTATATTAGGAATGTTTAATTTACTATTTCATTTTACCTCTGCTTGTGGTTGTGCAACCGCTTGATCGATGAGCAGGGGTATACAACGTACTAAGTATGGTTTTTCGCAGGTAAGAGAAAGTGACTGAGAATCTGGAATTTACAGACAATGCAGCCCGGAAGGTCAAGGCCTTGATCGAGGAAGAAAACAATCCGCAGCTGAAGCTGCGCGTGTTCGTCAGTGGCGGCGGTTGTTCAGGGTTTCAGTATGGCTTTGATTTCGATGAGAATGTCGCTGAAGACGACACGGAGATCGTGAACGAGGGTGTATCCCTGCTGGTCGATCCGATGAGCTTCCAGTACCTGATGGGGGCGACGATCGACTATGTCGAGGATCTGCAGGGTTCAAGGTTCGTGATCAACAACCCGAATGCCAAGACGACCTGCGGTTGCGGTTCCTCGTTTTCGATCTGACCGTGTGCGGCAACCCGCTGGTTACGGCCTGGTCGCGGAAAGGCGTAGCGATACGCCTTTTTTAGTGCCGCAAATTATTGATTCACCAGCCGGGCAGTTACTGCCCAAATCAAATACCCCGTTATAAATGCCCTATGGTACAATCGCTTGCAGCTTGAACCGGTTGTATGACGGTTTGTTTCTGTCGCTACTGAACGGAGTAACGTATGAGTGAATATCTGCCGGGCCTGGCAGGCGTGCCTGCCACCAAGTCCAATATTTCCGATATTGACGGCCAGCGCGGGGTGCTTACCTACCGTGGTTATCCGTTGGAGCAGCTTGCCGAGCACAGCAGTTTCGAAGAGACCACCTTGCTGTTGCTGGACGGTGAG
>JALUUZ010000276.1 GCA_027021095.1 Gammaproteobacteria bacterium | reverse complement strand
TGATACTTTTCGTTCCGACGGCCGACGTACTGCTGACACGGACCAACATCCCGAGCAGAAACAAGCAGCGCCTGCGCAATGCAATCCCCTACGCGCTGGAAGAACAGCTGATCGGCGATGTCGAGACACAGCTGTTTGCGATGGCCGGCAGCAGTGCGCCGGGGACACAATACATCGCCGTGATCGCCAAAGAGTGCTTCAACCAGTGGATGGAGACACTGCACAAAGCCGGTATCAGGCCGCAGTGGATGATCCCCGATGTCCTGGCGCTGCCGTACCAAGCCGGGACCTGGACTCTGGCCAGGGCCGGTCACGGTACGCTGGTACGGACCGGCCCGTTCAGCGGTTCGCTGATCGATTCCGGAAACGAATCGTTGGTCCTCGAGACACTGTATCAAACCGCGGCCGACAAGCCGCGCAAGCTGGTGCTGGCAGGCTCCCCGGCAGACAGCCACGACAGCAAACCGCTCAGAGAATGGGCTGAACGCCACCAGCTCGCACTCAGTGCATGCGATACCCAGAAGCCGCTTGCCGCCATCCTTGCGACCGGGGCGGACCCTGGGCGTTGCATCAATCTGCTGCAAGGCGGTCCAAGCCAGCATGCCGGCAACACAAAAAAATTTCTTCGCCCGTTTTATCCGGCGCTCACGGCAGCCGCGGCCTGGGCACTGCTCAGCATTGCGCTGTTGATCGTCGAATACCGCTCGGTCGACAAGCAAGTCGCGCGGCACAAACAGCAAGCCGCCAAGCTGTTTCGACAAGTCTTCCCGAAACAGAAAAACGTGCACTACGCACGCCCGCGTATGCAGCAATACCTGAACAAGCTGAAGAAAAGGCAAGGCCGGAAACAGTATGACTTTATCACTCTGCTCGGTCTCACCGGTGCCGCGGTAAAGGCCGTCACAGGCGTGAAGATCACACATCTGAATTACCAGGGTGGCGCACTGCAGATCCGTTTCGGCATCGACAGAATAGACAAAGTGGACCAACTGGAAACCCGGTTGAAACATGCCGGGCTGAAGGTCACACGCGGCAGCTCTGTCAGCAGCAGGACTGGCTATACCATGCAGATGATTATCTCGATGAAAACAGAAGGCAGTAAGAAATGACCTTGCACACACTGCGGCTGCAGATCCAGGACTGGTATACCGGGCGCACACCCAGGGAACGCCTGCTGCTGTCATTGAGCCTGTTGCTGGCGGGCGGTATACTGCTCCATACCACCGTCTGGCAGCCATTGAACGTCAAACTGAAAAAGGCCGAACAACGGCTTAAGCGATTGCGCCACGATATCGTGCTGATGCAATCGATGCTGCCGGAAATCACCGCGCTGCAGCGCATGACAGCCACCAAGCGGCCGCATCAAGACCAACGTTCACTGCAGACGGTCATCAATCAGACCTCCGCAGATTTCAAGTTACAGGACAAGATTCGCCAGATCACGCCAAGCGGTACGGAAAAAATCCAGGTCTCACTGCAACAGGCAGACTTCAACCAACTGATCCGCTGGCTGGGACTGCTGCAGAAGCGCCATCACGTCAACGTGCTGACACTCGCAACCGAGCGTCATGCCACCCTTGCCGGGATCATTGACGCACAAATACTGTTTACCAGGACGAACCAGTAATATGCATACGAAACACAAATCCAAGACCCGACTGCGAAGGCTGCTGCTGGCATTGCTGGCTTATCTTTTTTTTCTGGCCTGGACCATGCCGGCCTCACAGGCCTACCGCCTGTTCCGACAACAGCTGCCGGCATTGAAGCTCGAAACACTCGACGGTACGATCTGGAATGCCAAGGCCACCCGCGTCGAACTCGGCACGCTGCTGTTACGCCAGGTGCGGATGCGGCTGCAACCGCTGCCGCTGCTGGCTGGAAGGGTTTCGTTGAAAACCGACATCGAATCAGCGCTCGGCAGCCTGCATGGTATCATCAACCTGAAGGGCGACAACCGGTTCCAATTCAAGGAACTGCACACCAGCCTGGATGCACAGACGGCGGCGAAGCAATTCGGAATCAACGCCAGGCTGTCCGGCAGGATCGATGTAAAGTTGAAAAATGTCACCGTCGACGGGTCATCGCTCCGCCGCGCCAACGGCACGATCGAATGGCACGACGCCAGGATCACCGCACCGTTCAGGCTGGCACTCGGCACCGTCAGACTGCACCTGAAATACAATAAGACGATGACCGGGATCATTCGCAACACCCACCCGCACATCAGGCTGAAAGGCGAAATCCGTTTTACCACGCCCAAGCGGTATCATCTCAAGCTCAGCCTGCGCAGCACGAAAGGACTCGATCCGTCACTCGGCGCCGCGCTCGACTCACTGGTACTCAAACGACTGGGCATCAAGAGCGGGCG
>JALUUZ010000275.1 GCA_027021095.1 Gammaproteobacteria bacterium | reverse complement strand
TGCCCCAGCGCTTCGACAGGCTGTGCGACATCCATGCCGGCCAGCGTATGCACCAGCCAGCCGATACTAAAGAAAAAACCGACCACGCCAAACAGTGCCAGCCAGCCGACGATACCAACCAGCATCAGTTTCACCAGCGTCCGGCCCAATGCCGAACCCCCCGGCGGTCTCAGTACGCAGCCGTCCAATCGTGCGGCGACCACTACGAAAACAGCCAGTACCAGCGGACCGGAAACCAGCAGGAAAAGCAGGCTCAGCCACCACCCGGCGAGCCAGAGGAACAACACCAGCAAGGAGACCACGACGGATGCCGTCGCCAGCATCCTGAATTTATTGGCCGACTGCAGTTTCAATGCCTGCCTTGCCCAGTCTTTCCAGCATTCCGGCGCGGCTTTTCTGGGTTCCAGTAACTTCATGATTGCCTCTTGATGACCCGGTCGGGCAAATAAGGTAGAATATTACGAACTATGTTCCTCTGTTAAGTATATTTGAAACGACTGCCATGACAACCCGGATTCTTTCTGTACTTTGTGCACTGCTGCTGACTGCCTGCTCCAGCGAACGCAGCCCCACTAAAGAAAATTTCTCCAAGGCGATCAACGAAGCACTGCATAAAAAGAAACTGTGTATCGAACACAAGGCGTTCGTGTTCCCGATCACCCTCGCAGTCAAGGACAAAAAAAACGCTTCACTGCTGACGATTCTGAACAGCCTGCACGAAGCCGGGCTGCTGTCCCGCAGCATCAAGAACAAAAAAATTCCTGTTGCCGACCTGAGCCTCAAATACGAACGCGCGTATTATTTCGAACTGACCGGGCCAGGCTACAAAGCCTCCAGCAGGATCCAGCCCCGAAACAGAAAATCACCGCGGCGCTTCTGTTACGCCAGGCCCCATGCTGCATCGGTCGCTAAATTCAGCAAGCCAGAAAAGGTGCAGGGCCACACACGCACCAAGGTGACCTTCAACTATTCACTGACCCAGGTTGCCCCCTGGGCCAGAAAAAAAACACTGCAACGGCACTTCCCTGACCTGAAACGAAATATCGAAACACTGGCCAGGCCAACGCAAAGACAAGCCACGCTGGAACTGAATGAAAAGCGCTGGGTTCTGGTAAAGTAGGCGCGTTGGTGCGTACAACGCACCGCCACGACGAGGTAGGGTGCGTTATACGCACCAGCACCAAAGCAAATTCAACAATACTTTTCCGCCGATGGTCTAAGCAATGCAGGTTAGCCCCGAATCCCCTGCAGCAGTTCCGGGAGCCCCGCGATCGAGTCGATCACCGCGTCCGGCTTGACTCCACGTTGCAGGTCCGCCGGCACGAATTTGCCGCTGCGTGTCAAAACAGCCTTGAGTCCCAGCTTTTGCGCAGCGCCGACATCATTGATGATGTCGTCACCAAGCATCCAGGTGTTTTCCGGGCTGGCATGCAGCATACTGATCGCCGCATGATAAAACTCCGGGGAAGGCTTGCCGAACACCTTTGCCTGCCTGCCGGTGGCAAACTCCAGCGCCTTGACATACGGACCGGCATCCAGCCTGAGACCGTCTTCCGCCTTCCAGAACCGGGTCATCCCCAGTGCAATCAGCATACTGTTTTCATTCTGCATAAGCAAACGAAAAGCGTCGTTCAGCAGGCTGAAATCCCATGCCTCTCCCATATCCCCGATCACTACAGCGGCTGCAGGCTGCCGTGCGGAGACGGTCTCGAGTGAACAAAATTCCTGCCGGGTCGCTTCAGGCACGAACAAAGCGACAGGGCCGACCTTGTTTTCCTGCAGCCACCGCCGCGCCGCGACGGGCGGGGTCAGTATCTTTTCCTCGGGAACCACGATGTCAAAACGCTGCAGCTTTTGCACCAGCTTTGAGCGCGGTCTCGATGAGGTGTTGGTCAAAAACAAGTAGGGGATCGCCTGCGTGTCCAAAAACCGGATCGCCTCGTCTCCGCCGGGAATTCGTTCCTCCGCGTTATAGAACACTCCATCCATGTCCAGCAGCAGGTATATGTTCTTTGCCATCATTGACCCATCCTGTAAAACTGGCGAAACAGCCAGCCGGAGTAAAACCGGTCGCTGAGATCCCGCACAAGAATCACATAGTGCCTACCGTTAATTTTAGTACGTTTCGCAGGAATCAAGGCAGTAAGCGATCACTCAGGACCACTTTAGAATAAAGTGCTCGACAAGCTCGTTAAACCTTTGCGGCTGATAGGCAAAAACAGATGGCAGTTTTCCCTGAATCGTTTCATGCACGAAGTCTGGATTTAGCCTGAGAATGTTCTTTGACTGCAATTGATTCGGTATACTGGCCATACATTGATCCTGGTGCGCATGGCGCAGCTTATCAGCCGGTTATTTTCTCTCTCCAC
>JALUUZ010000274.1 GCA_027021095.1 Gammaproteobacteria bacterium | reverse complement strand
GACGGTGGAAGTCTGGCTCAACGGCAGTGACGCCAGCGCACGGGTGCGCACCGAGACCTGCGGCAACAATGCCTCGCGGGTGGCGGCGGTGCCGAGCGTGCGTTCTGCGCTGCTGGAGCGGCAGCGTGATTTTCTCGCCCCGCCGGGGCTGGTGGCGGACGGGCGCGACATGGGGACAGTGGTTTTTCCGGCTGCGAAAGCCAAGATCTATCTGACCGCAAGCGCCGAGGAACGCGCGAAAAGGCGGTATAAACAGTTGAAACAAAAAGGGTTAAATGTTAACCTTGCGCAGCTTTCGCAGGAAATCGAAGCGCGAGACAGACGGGATGCGTCAAGGACAGTGGCGCCATTGAAGCCGGCGGAAGACGCCTGCCTGCTGGATACGACAGCGATGCCGATCGATCAGGTGGTTGCTGAAGTCTTGGCTATAATTAGAGACAGGTATCAGTTCCAGGCATAGCGCGCAGCAGTCCGCTTTTTTCCAGTATCTGGTCTACTCATCAGTTTTTCCAACGGAAGCGCTGAGCAGTTCGGCGGGAACTGGCAGCGTATGCCAGGTGCAGCACGGTCTCAGCGGGCGAAGACCTGGCAGATGAAATCGACGTTTTTTGGGAGGCCGGTATCCTGGTGACCAAGGGGTACAGGTTTTTTTTCATTGACCCGCGGGGGTCAGAATAGGGGCGCTGACCAATCCGGGCCGAAGGCCGGGATGCAGCAGAACGAATTCAGACGCAACTAAACCGCGGCAACATTCTCTGTATGACAGAGTTGGATGAGTATTTGATGACTGAATCTTTTGCAGAATTATTTGAACAGAGTTTACAAGGCAACACCATGCAGCCGGGGGCGATCCTGACCGGGACCGTGGTGGCGATCCGCAACGACGTGGTGATCGTCAATGCCGGGCTGAAGTCGGAAGGCGTGATTCCGATCGAGCAGTTCTACAATGAAAAGGGCGAGCTCGAAGTCCAGGTCGGTGACGAGGTCGAGGTGTCGCTGGATACGATCGAAGACGGCTTCGGCGAAACCCGGTTGTCGCGTGAAAAGGCAAAACGCGCACGCGCCTGGACCAGGCTGGAGAAGGCACTGGAGAACGACGAGATCGTCACCGGCGTGATCGACGGCAAAGTCAAAGGCGGTTTTACCGTTGCGCTCAGCGATATCCGCGCGTTCCTGCCGGGCTCACTGGTCGATGTCCGCCCGGTGCGTGACGCCTCCTACCTCGAAGGCCGTGAACTCGAATTCAAGATCATCAAGCTCGACCGCCGGCGCAACAATGTGGTGGTCTCCCGCCGTGCAGTGGTGGAATCGGAATACTCGGCCGAACGCGAAAGCCTGCTGGAGAACCTGCAGGAAGGCAACACGGTCAAGGGCGTGATCAAGAACCTGACCGACTACGGCGCGTTCGTCGATCTTGGCGGTGTCGATGGCCTGCTGCATATTACCGACATGGCCTGGAAGCGCGTCAAACACCCCTCCGAAATCGTCAATGTCGGTGACGAGATCACCGTCAAGGTATTGAAATTCGACCGTGAAAAGAACCGTGTTTCACTCGGCTTGAAGCAGCTGGGCAGTGACCCGTGGATCGATATCGAGAAGCGCTACCCGGAAAACACCCGCCTGAAGGGCAAGGTGACCAACATCGCCGACTATGGCTGTTTCGTCGAGATCGAGGAAGGGGTCGAGGGCCTGGTACACGTGTCGGAGATGGATTGGACCAACAAGAATGTCAACCCGGCCAAGGTCGTGCATCTTGGCCAGGAAGTCGAAGTCATGGTGCTCGATATCGATGAGGAACGCCGCCGGATCTCACTGGGCATGAAACAGGTTTCGCCGAACCCGTGGGAGGAGTTCGGTGCGCTGCACAAGAAGAACGACCGCATCACCGGCAAGATCAAGTCGATCACCGATTTCGGTATCTTCGTCGGTCTCGAGGGCGGTATCGACGGCCTGGTACACCTGTCTGACATCTCCTGGAACTCCAGCGGTGAAGACATGCTGCGTAACTACTCGAAAGGCATGGAGCTGGAGACGGTCATTCTCGCGATCGATCCGGTCAATCAGCGGATTTCGCTTGGTATCAAGCAGTTGGACAAGGATCCGTTCTCTTCGTATGTAGCAGAACACGCAAAAGGATCTATAGTTACAGGGAAGGTCAAGGAAGTCGACGCCAAGGGCGCGGTGATCGAACTGGCCGAGAGTGTCGATGGTTATCTCAGGGCGTCTGAACTTGCGCGTGACCGGGTCGAGGATGCACGCCAGGTACTGAGTGAAGGCGACGAGGTCGAGGCCAAGTTTATCGGCGTCGATCGCAAGAACCGTACGATCAACCTGTCGATCAAGGCCAAGGAGTTCGCCGAGGAGGCCAAG
>JALUUZ010000273.1 GCA_027021095.1 Gammaproteobacteria bacterium | reverse complement strand
AGGGCCTCTTCTTCGGTGATGTTGCCGGCCGCATAGTGCCGGAACAGTGCCTGGTCGAAGGTGGCCATGCCCAGGTTTTCCGATTTTTCCATGATGTCCTTGATTTCACTGACCTCACCACGCTTGATCATGTCGCAGACAAGCGGGGTGCCAAGCAGGATTTCGAACGCCGCGACCCGCTTGCCGTCGACCGACGGAATCAGCCGTTGCGACACGAACGCGCGCAGGTTCAGCGACAGGTCGAGCAGCAGCTGGTTGCGCCGGTCTTCCGGGAAAAAGTTGATGATCCTGTCCAGCGCCTGGTTGGCGTTGTTGGCGTGCAGGGTCGAGATGGCCAAGTGACCCGTTTCGGCGAATGCGATGGCGTGTTCCATGGTTTCGCGGTCGCGGATTTCACCGATCAGAATCACGTCCGGTGCCTGGCGCAGCGTGTTTTTCAGCGCGTCTTCGTAGCAGTCGGTGTCGACACCGACCTCACGCTGGTTGATGATCGATTTCTTGTGCATGTGCACGAATTCGATTGGGTCCTCGATGGTGATGATATGGCCCGCGCTGTGTGTGTTGCGGTAGTCGATCAGGCTTGCAAGCGAAGTAGACTTACCGGAGCCGGTGGCGCCGACGAACAGTACCAGTCCGCGCTTGGACATGATGATCTTGGTCAGTACGGGAGGCAGCCCCAGTTCCTGCAGCGACGGTATTTCGGTCTTGATGTGCCGGATCACGATCGCAACCTGGTTGCGTTGCTTGAATATATTGACGCGGAAGCGTCCGACCCCTGGCTCTGACAACGCCAGGTTCATCTCGGGTTTCTTTTTGAAATCAGCGGTCTGCTCTTCATCCATGATCGTATAGGCGATATCCTTGACTGCGCCGGCAGGCAGCGTGGCTTTTTCGATCGGTGTGATTTTTCCGTGTATCTTGGCGCTGGGGGGTGCTCCTGTGGTCAGGTAGAGGTCAGACGCCTCTTTCATGACCATGATTTTCAGGTAGTCTTTCAGTGTCATAGTTGCTCACAAGTAGACGATTGCAGGCTGGTGTCTTTGTACTGTTTCGGCGGGCCGGTGCGGGGCTTGAGTTCAGGATTCCCGGTTTTCGATGATCGTGACTTTGAACTCCAGGTCCTTCAGCAGGGATTCGAGTTGCTTGTCCTGGCGGTAGATCCGGGTCACACGCTGTTTGCATTCTTCCATGTGTTTCTTGCGGATGACTACGGTCAGCAGTACCACGCGTGAGCCGGACAGCGGGTATTGGCGCCAGCGCTTGATCTTGTTCTTGACGATGCCGACGCCTTTGCTGCAGCCGTGCAGGTTGCCGATGTTGATGATCAGCCCCAGTGCATGCTTGCCGTTTTTCTTGGTATGAAACGAGTGCAGCAAGGTGCGCGTGTTGCTGTCAGCGGCAGCGAGGCTGGTGATCAGCAGTAGTGCCGGCATGAGCAGGCAATGACTGATCGTGCACAAGAAGGCGGCCTTGCGCCGTTTCGCGACGAACGGTGGTGAGCAATGCGGGCTAGGCGTTGGCATTGTTCCAACGTGCCTTGACGCAGACGAAACTCAGGTCGTCCCCCGGTTGTGATTTTCCCATGTGTTTGCGTACCTTGCGCAGCATATTGTCTTTCAGTGACTGGGCGTCGGCCTGTGCGTCCGCATCGCTCAACACGGCGGTGATCGTGTCCTCTTCCAGCATCACGCCTTCAGGGCTGCGCAGTTCGGAAAGCCCGTCGGTGTAGGCGATCAGTGTCGAACCTTCGGGAAAATCCAGTGTTTTACTCTGGTAGTCGATGCCGGACTGAATGCCCAGGATGGGAGCGGTGGCCTGGAGCTCGTAGACGTACTTGTCCGGGGTCGCGGTAATCGGTGCATTGTGTCCGCAATTGATATAACGCAGCTGCTTTTTCTGCCTGCAGAACTGCACCAATGCCAGGGTGACGAAGCGGCCGCGGGAGCTGGTTTTGAGCACGGCCTTGTTCAGCGCGTCGGCGATTTCTTCCAGCGGCGCATCCTGTTTGGCCAGCACCTGGACGATGGCCTGGATATTCGACATCAGGATTGCGGCGGCAAAGCCCTTACCGGAGACATCGCCGATGGCCAGCAGCCAGTCCTTGTTTTCACGCTGGATGAAATCGAAATAATCGCCGCCGACCTCCCGGCTTGGCAGATAGAAACTGGCGACCTCGAGAAAATCGATATCAGGATTTTTCGGCGGGATCAGTTTTTCCTGGATCTCGGCGGCCTGTTCGAGTTCCAGCGTCGCAATGTCGGAGCGGGCCTGGTTTTGCAGCTCGGCTGCCACGCCGGTTGCGGTACGCCGCGCATGACGCGCCAGCAGCATCGTGACGATCCCGGTGAGCAGCAGAATGGCCGTATGCAGCAA
>JALUUZ010000272.1 GCA_027021095.1 Gammaproteobacteria bacterium | reverse complement strand
TCTTGTCACTGGATTTGTCGCCTGCCTGTTCCTTTTTCTTGCCGCTGTGCTTGAAGTCGGTTTCATACCAGCCCTGGCCCTTGAGCCGGAACCCGGCAGCAGAGACAAGTTTTTTCAACGTCTCCTTATGGCAGGCAGGACACGTGGTAATCGGCGGCTCATCACTCTTTTGCAGTTTTTCCAACTCATGCCCGCATTGTTCACACCGGTACTCGTAGATTGGCATTATTCACTCCACATCGTGTCTGCTGTCTTATGTCACCATAAACAAAACTTGAGCAGCTTCCCCACCTGCAGCAGGGATGAGCTGGCTTCATTTTAGCTGCTATACCATTGGCTTACAATACAGGATAAAATCGGGTCTTTGCCCGGAAAAACAACCCCAATGCGCACAGGACAAGTTCAGTTACCCAGCAAGCAACGCAATGACCTGCACACACTGCGCAGCCTGGCTCCCTACCTGTGGACCTACCGGGGACGTGTGTTACTGTCGCTGCTGGCGCTGGTCGCTGCAAAAGTCGCGATGGTCGGCAGCCCGGTGCTGCTGAAGGAGGTCATCGACGCACTCGACCGTTCCAGGCATGCACAGATCGCTCTGCCGGTACTGCTGCTGGTGCTGTACGGGCTGCTGCGGGCCGGGGTCTCCCTGTTCAATGAAATCCGTGACTCACTGTTCGCCCGTGTGCGCCACGGTGCCATGCGCCATATCTCGATCAAAACGATTGCGCACATGCATCGGCTGTCGCTGCGCTTCCACCTCGACCGCAAGACCGGCGAGATCACCCGTGACCTCGAGCGCGGCACCCGCAGCGTCAGCTCACTGCTCAACTACCTGGTGTTCAGTATCATTCCGATCCTGGTCGAGGTCAGCCTGATCGCCATCGTCTTGCTGGTCAACTACAGCGCCTGGTTTGCGGTCATCACCTTTGCCACGGTCGCGGTCTATATTGCCGCAACCGTACTGATCACCGAATGGCGCATGAAATTCCGGGTCACGATGAA
Source organism: Gammaproteobacteria bacterium (assembly GCA_027021095.1). Lineage (GTDB taxonomy): Bacteria > Pseudomonadota > Gammaproteobacteria > SZUA-21 > SZUA-21 > SZUA-21. The sequence goes on along the minus strand of JALUUZ010000272.1, from coordinate 1,386 downwards.
CCAGATGGATTCCACCGCGAGCAGCCAAGCGGTGGACGGCCTGCTCAACTATGAAACCGTAAAATATTTCGACAACGAGGCATTGGAACTGCAGCGCTACAGCCAGACCCTGCGTAAATGGGAAGACGCGGCGGTCAAAAGCCAGACCTCATTGTCCGCGTTGAACGTCGGCCAAGGCTCGATCATCGCCATCGGGGTCACGCTGATCATGCTGTTGGCAGCCCGGGAAGTAGTCGCCGGCAGCATGACACTCGGCGACCTGGTGCTGGTCAATGCGTTGATGATTCAGATGTTCATCCCGCTCAATTTTCTCGGCGTGGTGTACAGCCAGCTCAAGCATGCGCTGTCAGACATGGACCGGATGTTCAAGCTTCTGGAAATCCAACCCGAAATCACCGACAAACCCGATGCCCGGCCCCTGCAGATCGACAAGGCCGTAATCGAATTCCGTGATGTCAGCTTTCACTACAATGCAGACAGGCCGATTTTAAAAAACATCAGCTTCAAAATCGACGCAGGCGAAAAGCTGGCGGTCGTCGGTGCCAGCGGCGCAGGCAAGTCGACACTGGTACGCCTGCTGTTCCGCTTCTATGAAGTCAATGCGGGACAGATCCTGATCGACGATCAGGACATACGTGACGTCACCCAAAGCAGCCTGCGCGCCAACATCGGCATCGTGCCGCAGGACACGGTACTGTTCAATGAGTCGATCTACTACAACATCGCCTATGCACGGCCTGGCGCTACCGGGGAGCAGGTGAAACAGGCTGCAAAGACCGCGAACATCCACGACTTCATCGAGTCGCTGCCACAAGGGTACGACACGCTTGTCGGCGAACGCGGCCTGAAACTTTCCGGTGGTGAAAAACAACGTGTCGCCATTGCCCGTACCGTCTTGAAAAACCCGCCGATCCTGGTATTCGATGAAGCGACCTCCTCTCTCGACTCGACTTCGGAAAAAAACATTCTCGCAGCACTCAAAGAAGTGGCATCGCACCATACCACGCTGGTCATCGCGCACCGCCTGTCGACGATCAGTGATGCCGACAGGATACTGGTAATGGAACGAGGCGAAATCCGTGAACAGGGCTCACACCAGGAGCTGCTTGCACTTGGCGGGCACTATGCAGACATGTGGAATCTGCAGCAGCAGAAACAAAAAAACGCGCTGTCGTAAGACCGGATTAAACACTGTAAAAATGCTTTTTTTCCTGGCGTGACGGCAATTTGACGTTAACGAAAAATAAATGTTTTACATCATTTTCAAACCTGCCTAGAATGCATTGCATGCTCTGGCAGACACCAGGCATAAAAAATAAAAATAATAAAAAAGACAACAATAATAACAATAATAAATGTTTGGACACGGGAATAACTGCAGTGTTA
>JALUUZ010000271.1 GCA_027021095.1 Gammaproteobacteria bacterium | reverse complement strand
GAGAGGTACCGGACCGGTGTCGCAGGGACGGTTCAGCGTAACGGTTTACCTGGCTGAAAACCAAAGATTGCTTCGAGATTCATGGACTTGATCAGTTGATCTACGGCATCCTGGCCATGTTCACGTTGCACTTCCAGCAGTATCAGCTTGGCGCCGTTGAGATTGTAGCCACCGCCAAGGTCGGCCTGGACCTTCAGCAGTTCGCGGGCTTTTTCCAGTGTCATGGCCTGTTACTCCATCGGTGTGTACTTGTGAATACGATAATACCAGGACACTTCCTTGTGTCATGGTCCGTGATGTGTGGATCAGAGTTCGAAGCTGGTTGCCAGTTTCTTTTCCACCGCCGCGTTCTTCAGTGTCACGTAGTGTGGCAGCCCGTTCTTGAACGGCGGGTAGTCTTCGCCGATGATCAGTGGTTGCAGGTAGCGCCGGCAGGCATCCGTGATATGGAAACCGTCACTGCTGATATAGTCTTCGGGCATCATCTTTTCCACATTGGCCACGTCAGCGAGATTGGCCATGCCGATTTCCCATTGGTAGGGGTCGTCACTGGTGCGCTTGATCGCCGGCATCACTGCATTGTGCCCTTGCAGCGCAAATTCAACCGCTTTTCTGCCCAGTGCATAGGCCTGTTCAACGTCGGTCTTGGAAGCGATATGGCGGGCAGCGCGTTGCAGGTAGTCGGCGACCGCCCAGTGGTATTTCAATCCGCATTGTTCCTTGATCAACTCGGCAACCACCGGCGCCACGCCGCCTAGTTGCTTGTGTCCGAACGCGTCGGTGCCCCCGGCTTCAGCAAGGAATTTACCGTCGGCGTTTTTGACGCCTTCAGAGACGACGATCGAACAATAGCCGTATTGCTTCACTGAGTCTTCGACCCGTGCAAGAAATTTTTCCTGGTCGAAGGTGATCTCCGGAAACAGGATGATGTGCGGTGCATCGCCCTGTTTTTCGGTCGCCAGCCCGCCGGCTGCCGCGATCCAGCCGGCGTGACGCCCCATCACTTCCATGACGAAGACCTTGGTCGAGGTTTTTGCCATCGACGCGACATCGAAGCTGGCTTCACGGATCGAGGTGGCGACATACTTGGCGACAGAGCCGAAGCCGGGACAGTTATCAGTGATTGGCAGATCGTTGTCGACAGTCTTGGGGACACCGATACAGGTGATCGGGTATCCCATCTTCTCACCGATCTGTGAAACCTTGTGTGCGGTGTCCTGCGAGTCGCCGCCGCCGTTATAGAAAAAATAGCCGATGTTGTGGGCTTCGAAGACCTCGATCAGGCGTTTGTACTCGGCTTCGTTTTCCTCGATGCTTTTCAGTTTGTGGCGGCATGAACCAAAGGCGCCTCCCGGTGTATAGCGCAGTGCAGCGATATCGTCCGCAGATTCCTGGCTGGTGTCGATCAGGTCCTCTGTCAGTGCACCGATGATACCGTTACGGCCGGCATAGACCTTGTCGATCTTGTCCGGATGTTCACGTGCCGCCTCGATCAGGCCGCAGGCAGAGGCGTTGATAACGGCGGTCACCCCGCCTGACTGTGCATAGAATGCATTCTTTTTTTCATTAGCCATGACAGGCTCCTTCTATTTTCCAATATTCCAAGATAGGCTGATTGTTCAGCCGTTATCGCTTTCGCTGTTTTTGATATTCTGGTCACGCTCGTAATCGGCTTGTGTCTGCAGCAGGGTCACCGTGCAGTCGGTCAGATCGTCGAATTCGTTGATGCCGGTTCCGTACTGTTGATGGACGCGGTAGTAGAACTGGCAACGATAGCGCTTGTCACCGGTTTTAAAGATCACGAAGTGACATTTACCGACTTCCCAGTAGACGACAGGGCAGGTGGTCAGCTCACGGTCCGAGCTGTGGAGCCTGACTTCACTTTCCCCAAGGGCCAGGTCGATTTTTTTTCCGTAACGTTCGCGCAACGTGGTTTCGACGATCCACAATTCACTGTCACTGAAGTCTGCAATGTTTTGCATGGGTTGAACCTGCTTTTCTCTGAGCGGAGCAAGGATACCCCAATTCTGAACAATTTTCATGTGTCAAACCATCCACGGCGGGCGGCAGAACCACCTGTTGCAGCGAACCAATCGCCCGGATTGTTGTCTATCAATTTGAGAAAGATGGGCATAAAAATAATTTGTGATCGGTGGGTAGGTGAGTCCGAAACCTGTTTCGTGGTTTGCCAGGCTGTGTTCAGGTCACAGCTTTGCAGGGCTGCGCGTTTGGTAGTTCTCGCTTCTATCCATGGCCTTGCCTTATAATGGAGACGGTGGCCGGATGCCACGTTGGTTCGAGATTCCGGTAACCCACGGACAGGTTGCCAAAGTCGATCGTCTAAACGATCGATTCAATGTGCTGAGGATGCATGGATGGATCGTACAGGACTTTT
>JALUUZ010000270.1 GCA_027021095.1 Gammaproteobacteria bacterium | reverse complement strand
CGCACACACTGTGCAGCCGCAGTCGCCACCACGCCGGTACCACAGGCGACGTCCAGCACTTTTTCACCCGGCTTGAGCTCACAACGGCTGACACAATAGTCCGCACAAAATGGAAAATAACGCAGCGCCGGATGGTCATAGCCACCTGCCACCAGGTCGAAGACCCGGATGATATCCGTGATCGCCGCCCCGGAGCCGGTTTCGCTCATCGGCACGCCTGCAGTCTCATCGTCCGTCATTGACACACCGATGACTTGAGCTTCGACAGGCAGGCTAGTAATGCCTCTTTGTCGATGGGAAACGCAAACGCCTGGTGGATTGGAAAGCGCTGCCGCAAGGCGTCGAACTGGGGCTGGTATTCCTGCTCGAAAAAAACGATCAAAAACGGATCGGCGGCCAGCCCCTGCAGACTGGCCATCAGCGTTTCGAGGTTGCTGGTCCGGTCACGGAAATCCGACTGGAAATTGAACTCCGCGACGATGACGTCCGGCGGTTCGCGCCTGATCGACGCCACCGCCTTGCGCATCGAACTGGCGGTAGTCACAGTAAAACCGAGACGCCGATAGTCCGGTACATAGTCGGGGTAGCCGCCCAGTTCTGTGATCGATAACAACCTGCAATGCATAGATTTAGAAATCCTGTCGCCAGACACGCTAATTTAGCTGATTTACACAAAGAAACAACTGTTTTTTCATGGATGTTTTGAATGCTATCCTGAATTCGGTGATCGTTATCCCCTAATGGATATATTAAAAAGTATTATCAAAAACTAATATATATCCCGCCGCGGGACAGATATAATTGGCACCGGCTCAGCCACCAGAAACGGACTGAAGACCGGCAGACCTGGTTTATTCAAAGCACTGCATTGATTACTCAATCCATACAGGCTTTATCGCAACGTTATTTAATGGTTTTTAAAGGCTTTTATTTCAGCGGAGATACACCATGAGCAACAGACAGGAACTGATCAAAGAAATGATCGAACTGCAAAAGAAATTCATCGACTACGAGCATCAAAACGGCCTCGACCCTTTCGATTACTATACACCAAAGCCTGGACATCCTCTCGAAGGCTACCGCCAGAAGTACCAGGAGCTGGCCAACAAGCTCGTCGATACTGCGCATGCGGAAGTCGGCTCTGAGCGCTAGCCCGGATTTCTCACCACCATTCGTAGCGAGACGGCGCAAGGGTGCGGCATGGGTGGCTTTTGCGACCGAGGAGCGCGCAGGCAAGTAGGGTGCGTTGTACGCACCAACACCTTTTTGCACGTGATTCTTCCATGCCGCATCATTGTCTATAACCTTGGTGCGCATGGCGCACCCTACGACCCGCGGGCCTATCTCTACCTGCATTGACGCGCGATGACACGGCAGTCCGAATCCCGGTAATAGGTACAATTACCGCGTGTCAGCACCGAAGTACAGCCGCTGCTGTCAGCCGTGCCGCTGCGATTGGACGCCCCGCCGGCACCAAGTACAGCCAGGCTGGCTACCGCGAGAATCCCGGCTGCGACGGCAAAACCCAGGCGGGTATTGGCCGTGTACTCATGCTTGCGCCAAAACAACCATGCATAAACCGGACAGGCAACCAGGTAAACCAGCGCCAAGAAACCAATTGCCGCAGACAACAGCCATACCACGATAAATACACCGACAAAAATCTGCTTTTGCCTGTCAGTGTACTCAGTGCGCTGCCAGGCACCATACAGCCCAAGCGGCGGCAGGAACAAAAGCCAACCCAGCAGCAGAAAGTCATCGGCATGCCAGCCTGGTGCCAGCGCCGACCGCGGCCTGTCCTGCCCGTCTACGTCGGAGTCATTCATCGACACACCCTGATCGTGGTCTGGTAAAACCTGTAGTATAAATCATGTCGTGTACGTGCAGCAGCTGATCCTGCTGGCAGAAAAACAAAAGACGTCATCATAATACACTATGCCCCCGCATAAGAACAACGGGCGCTTGGCGCGGAAAAACAGTAACGCAAGGAATCATGCACCGATTCGCGATGCAATCAACCGGGTCAGCTCGTCGAGACTGCCGCAGTCGTTGATCGCCCGTGCATCCACCAGCACGCGGTAATGACCGTCCTGGCCTGCGAGAATCAGCGGATAGTCTAATTGAGTGGCCGGCTCCTGCAGGTATTTCCCGGGCTCGAATTCATCCTTATGCAGGTAATCGATATCACAAGACAGTGATTCGATAAACTCCTTCCACTGGGTACGCATGCTGAAATTACCATGGGTTATCTTGCACAGATTGCACTGGTAGGTTGCCGGTGAAAAGATCTTGTGTGCGATATCGGCCATGGTATTGAACAGGCCCGAGTCGGCATTGTAGACGAACACCAGGCGCTGCGGTTTTTGTTGAACAGGCATATTCACCTCGTCGTTCGTGT
>JALUUZ010000269.1 GCA_027021095.1 Gammaproteobacteria bacterium | reverse complement strand
AGGTTGGTCAGCCAGCAGTTGTACGGCTTCGGTCCATTGGGCGGCTCGTTGCTGTTGCTGGCGATCTTCCTGATTGGTTTGACATTGATGACCAGCCTGTCGTGGTTGGCGTTGATCGACCACACCGGGCGTATCACGCTGAAGCTGTTTTCCGGGATCACCCGCCTGTTCGAAGGCCTGCGTGAGCGCCGGATCGCACGCCAGGCGCGCAGGGAGCGTGAACGTGCGTTGAAAGAGGAACAAAAGCGTGCGCAGACGCGCAGGAAACCGAAACTCAAGGCCAAGAAACCGCGTATTCAACCCAGCCTGCGGGTGGAAAAGGAAAAGCAGGTGCAGCTGTTCGAGCCGCCGCTGGATACCGATCTGCCACCGCTGTCACTGCTCGATGAACCACAAGTCAGTGAACAGGGGTACGGTGAGGAAGAACTCGAGCTGATGTCACGCCGCGTGGAGATGAAGCTGCGTGATTTCGGTATCGAAGCACGTGTCGACGCGGTGCTGCCGGGACCGGTCGTGACCCTGTTCGAGATCGAACTGGCGCCGGGGGTCAAGGTCAGCCAGGTCACCAACCTGGCCAAGGACCTGGCCCGCGCACTGTCGGCGATCAGTGTGCGCGTAGTCGATATCATCCCGGGAAAATCGGTGATCGGCCTGGAGATTCCCAATGAACACCGTGAGCTGATCAGTCTGAGCGAGATTCTGCGTTCGCAACAGTACGACGAGGCGACCTCGGTGTTGACCGTGGCACTGGGTAAAGACATCAGCGGCAACCCGATGGTCGTCGACCTGGAGCGTATGCCGCATCTGCTGATTGCCGGCACCACCGGCTCAGGCAAGTCGGTGGCGTTGAACGCGATGGTGCTGAGCCTGATCTACAAGGCCAACGCCGTGGACGTGCGGATGATCATGATCGATCCGAAGATGCTCGAGTTGTCGGTCTATGAAGGCATCCCCCATTTGCTGACACCGGTGGTGACCGACATGAAAGACGCCGCCAACGCGCTGCGTTGGTGTGTCGGGGAGATGGAGCGGCGTTACCGCCTGATGGCGGCGCTCGGGGTCAGGAACATCACCGGCTACAACCGCAAGGTGCGCAAGGCGATAGACCAGGGTGAGCCGATTCCCGATCCGTTGTACCTTGCCGATGAGGAGGCAGACACCGAGGCCGGTGAGCCGCCGACGCTGCAGCCGTTACCGTTTATCGTCGTCATCGTCGACGAGCTGGCGGACATGATGATGATGGTCGGTAAAAAGGTCGAGGAGCTGATCGCCCGCCTGGCGCAAAAGGCGCGGGCGTCAGGTATTCACCTGATCCTGGCGACCCAGCGGCCGTCGGTCAATGTGATCACCGGCCTGATCAAGGCCAACATCCCGACGCGGATCGCGTTCCAGGTTTCAGCACGGGTCGATTCACGGACGATCCTGGACCAGATGGGGGCGGAACAACTGCTCGGTCATGGTGACATGCTGTACCTGAGTCCGGGCGGTGGTGCGCCGCGCCGTGTGCATGGTGCGTTCGTTTCCGACCAGGAGGTGCACAAGGTCGTCAGTTACCTGCAGCAGCGTTCGGAACCGGACTACCGCGACGACATCGTCGGTGAGCAGAACGATCCTGATACGCTGCTGCCCGGTGAGACAGCACCGGACAGTGGTGATGCAGAACAGGACCCGTTGTTCGACGAGGCGGTCTACCTGGTCACCCAGTCGCGCCGGGCGTCGATCTCGTCGGTCCAACGGCGCCTGAAAATAGGATATAATAGGGCGGCGCGTATCATGGAAGCCATGGAGAATGCCGGGATCGTCAGTGAGATGCAGAGTAACGGCAGCCGGGAGGTGCTGGCACCGGCGCCGCCGGAGGACTAGCCCGCATTGCGCCGCCGCAGTAGAAGGGTGGTGAGCAATACGGGCTGGCCTGTTTTTCGTTTAATTACAGATGGAACAATACAATGAAGTCGATACAATTCAAACTGATCAATGCCGTTTGTCTGTTCGTGCTGATGCCGGCGGCGTTTGCCGTGACCGGAACGCAGATGCTCAAGGAATTTCACCAGAGTGTGAAAAGTTTCGAGGCGGAATTCAAACAGAAGGTGGTGGATAACAAGGACAAGGAGCTGCAGTCTGCGGCAGGTAAGATGTACCTGCAGCGTCCGGGTAAGTTCCGCTGGGACTACAAGGAGCCCGACGAACAGGTGATCGTCAGTAACGGCAAGAAAATCTGGTTGTATGACCAGGAACTGGAACAGGTGACGATCAAGACATTGAAAGGCATGGTGGGCAGTACGCCGGCCAGGATCCTGAGTGATACCGGGTCGATCGACAAGAACTTCACGATCACCGAGCAGGGCAAGAAGGACGGTGTGACCTGGATCGAGCTCAAGCCGAAAGAAGAGGACCCGCAGTTCAAGACCGTGCGGATCGGTTTTACCGATACCCTGAAGGTGATGGAGATCAAGGATAACCTGGACCAGGTGACGACGATCGAGTTTTCCAAGCTGAAAAAGAATCCGACCCTGAAGGCCTCATTGTTTGAGTTCAAGATTCCGGAAGGAGTCGATGTGGTCAAGGACCCGGCCGCGAAACTGCAGACCAAGGCTAAGTGATTTACTTGGCCGTGCTGTAACGGGCGATGACTGACACCGATTACCGGCCGCTGGCCGAACAGTTGCGACCGGTGACACTGGAGCAGATGGCCGGACAGCAGCACCTGCTTGGGCAAAACAAGCCGCTGGCCGTAGCGCTTGCCTCCGGGCAGCTGCACTCGCTGTTGTTCTGGGGGCCGCCCGGTACCGGCAAGACCACGCTGGCGCGGCTGCTGGCGCAGGCTTCGCAGGCGGATTTCATCCAGTTGTCAGCGGTGTTGACCGGCGTCAAAGAGATCCGGCAGGCGATCGAAAAGGCGCGGCACAACCGCGAGCAGTTCGCTCGTGCAACGGTGCTGTTCGTCGACGAAGTGCACCGTTTCAACAAGGCGCAGCAGGATTCGTTTCTGCCCTATGTCGAGCGTGGGGACATCGTTTTCTTCGGCGCCACCACTGAAAACCCGTCGTTTGAGGTCAATAACGCGTTGTTGTCGCGCCTGCGCGTGTACCCGTTGTACCGGCTCGATCCGCAGGCGTTGCAGGCGATCCTGGAGCGCGCGCTGGCGTCGTTTGCCGCCAGGGGCGAGCCGCTGGAGATCGAAGACCAGGTGCGTGGACTGCTGGTGCAGGCCGCACAGGGTGATGCCAGGCGCCTGCTGAATCTCGTGGAACTGGCCGCACAGCGTGCCGAGCCGCAGCAGGATCGGCGCCGGATCGACCGCCAGGTCGTGGCCGACATCGTCTCCGGCGGCCTTAGCAGCTTCGACAAAAGGGGTGACCTGTTCTACGAACAGATCTCCGCGCTGCACAAATCGGTGCGCGGTTCGTCGCCGGATGCGGCGCTGTACTGGCTGGCGCGGATGCTGCATGGCGGCTGCGATCCGCTGTATGTCGCCAGGCGCGTGGTACGTATGGCGAGTGAAGACATAGGCAATGCCGATCCACGTGCGTTGCAGCTGGCCGTGAATGCCTGGGACGTGGTGCAGCGGCTGGGTGTGCCGGAAGGCGAGCTGGCGCTGGCGCAGGCCGTCGTTTACCTGGCCTGCGCGGCGAAGAGCAACGCGGTGTACAAGGCATGGAAGGCGGCACAGGACGATGCCAGGCAGTCGGCGTCACTGGAGGTGCCGCTGCACCTGCGTAACGCACCGACACAGTTGATGCAAGAGCTTGGTTATGCACGGCAGTATCGGTATGCACATGACGAAGACCAGGCTTACGCCGCAGGCGAACACTATTTTCCGCAGCAGATGCGTGCGAAACAGTATTATCACCCGGTGCCGCGCGGCCTGGAAATCAGTATCGCCGAGAAACTGGCGGCATTGCGTGAACTCGACAGGCAGGCGGGGCCGGGATGAAGCTTGGTCCGGTGGACGGGAGCAGGCCGGCATGTTGACGTTGCTGGCGATCGCGGCCGGTGGTGCAGCGGGCGCAGTGGCCCGTTACCTGGTGTCAGTCGGCGTGACATCGCTGGCCGGCAGAGGATTTCCTTATGGTACGCTGACGGTCAATGTCTCCGGCAGCCTGCTGATCGGCCTGTTGTATGTCACGATGATCGAGCGCAGCCTGTTGTCACCGGAGTGGCGTGCGGCATTGCAGATCGGGTTCTTGGGGGCGTTTACCACTTTTTCGACGTTCAGTCTCGAGACGGTCGATCTGCTGTCCCGCGGCGAGGTGCTGCGCGCCAGCGTCAACATCGTGCTCAGCGTGTTTTTGTGTGTCGCTGCGAGCGCATTCGGGATGATGATAGGAAGGCAAGTATGAAACATGAACAGATTACCATGGTACGGGTTTACCTGACCGAACAGAAAGCGCACCTGGAGCAGTTGCTCGCACACCTGCATGACAAGGAAAAGGTCAGAGGGGTGACCGTGTTTCGCGGTGTCGGCGGCTTTGGCAAATCCGGCGTGATGCATTCTTCCAGCCTGCTCGACCTGTCATTGAACCTGCCGATCGTGATTGAATTCTTCGACACGCCGGACAGGGTCGAACCGATCATCGAGTATCTGCAGGAATCGGTCGAACCAGGGCACATCGTCAGCTGGGATGCGAAGGTGAGTTAAGGCGGCATACAGGCACAGGTAACGGACAATAACACCAATCACTTGAAAAGGCAGACTTCGGATGTTGGATACAAAATATCTGCGCAGCAATCTCGAGCAGGTCGCGCAGGCGTTGAAACGCAGAAATTTCGAGCTCGACGTGGCCCGGATCAGCGCGCTCGAAGAACAACGCAAGCAGGTGCAGGTCAAGACCCAGGCGCTGCAGAACCTGCGCAAAGAGAAATCGAAACTGATCGGCCAGGCCAAGGCCAGGGGCGAGGACCCGCAGCCGATTCTCGACCAGGTCAGCGGCCTTGGCGAGGAGCTGGCGGCCCAGACACGGCAGCTGACGGCACTGCAGGCGGAGCTGGACGAGATCTACCAGGCTATTCCCAACCTGCTGCACGAGTCGGTGCCGGCGGGACTCAGCGAGGAGGACAACCAGGAACTGCGGCGCTGGGGGACGCCACGCGAGTTCGAGTTCGAGCCGAAGGATCATGTCGCACTCGGCGAATTCGCCGGCACGATGGATTTCGACAGTTCGGCAAAGCTTACCGGCAGCCGTTTCGTAGTGCTGCATGGCCGTCTCGCAGGCCTGCAGCGTGCGTTGATCCAATTCATGCTCGATCTGCATACCACGGAGCATGGTTACCAGGAAACCTATGTGCCGTACATCGTCAACAAGGACAGCTTGTTCGGCACCGGGCAGCTGCCGAAGTTTGCCGAAGACCAGTTCAAGCTGGCCGGTGAGCAGGAGTATTACCTGATTCCAACGGCCGAAGTGCCGGTCACCAACCTGGTGCGTGATACGATCGTGGAAGCGGATCAGCTGCCGTTGAAGCGGGTCGCGCATACGCCGTGTTTCCGTTCCGAGGCCGGCTCCTATGGCAGGGATACACGCGGGATCATCCGTCAGCACCAGTTCGAAAAGGTCGAACTGGTACAGGTGACCCGGCCGCAGGATTCCTATGCGGCACTGGAGTCGTTGACCCGCGACGCGGAACAGGTCTTGCAGCGGCTGAACCTGCCTTACCGGGTCATGGCCTTGTGTGGCGGGGATGTCGGTTTCTCGGCGGCCAAGACCTATGACCTCGAAGTCTGGCTTCCGGGCCAGCAGGCCTATCGCGAGATTTCGTCATGCAGTAATTACGAGGCCTTCCAGGCCAGGCGTATGAAAGCGAGGTGGCGCAACCCGGAGACCGGCAAGCCGGAACCGGTGCATACCTTGAACGGCTCAGGCCTGGCGGTAGGCCGGACGCTGGTGGCGGTGATGGAGAATTATCAGCGACAGGACGGACGTATCCAGGTGCCTGAAGTGTTGCAGCGCTACCTGGGTGGAATCGAAGTTATCTGATTGGCAGGCTTACAGCAGCGATGGATTATTTACCGGTTTTTCTTGCAGTACGAAACAAACCCTGTGTGCTGGTCGGCGGCGGCGAGGTGGCCGCGCGCAAGGCGGGCTATCTGCTCAGTGCCGGGGCGCGGGTCAGGGTGGTTGCGCCGGAATTCAGTGCCAAGTTCGATGAGCTGGCAGCGGATCCCGGCCTGGAGCGGATTCAGCGCCGGTTCTGTGCCGAGGATCTGCGGGATTGTGTACTGGTGATTGCGGCGACCGATGATGAAGCCTTGAACCGTGAGGTCTCAGAGCTGGCGCAGCGCAGCAATATCCCGGTCAACGTGGTCGACAACCCGGCACTGTGCAGTTTTATCGTGCCCTCGACGATCGACCGTTCACCGGTGCAGATTGCGATCTCGACCGGTGGCGCATCGCCGGTACTGGCCAGGAACCTGCGTGCGAAGCTCGAAGCCTTTCTGCCGGCGGCTTATGGCCGGCTCGGCCGGTTTGCCGAATCCTACCGCGAACAGGTCAAACGGGCTTTTGCAGACAGCGCGCAACGGCGGCGTTTCTGGGAGGAGGTGCTGGAGGGCGAAGTGGGTGAGCTGCTGCTTGCCGGCCAGGAGCAGGCCGCACGCCAGAAACTCGAGGCCTTGTTGCAGAGCGCTGACCCGGCGCTGTGTAAACGGGGGGAGGTCTACCTGGTCGGGGCCGGGCCCGGTGATCCTGATTTGTTGACCTTCCGCGCGTTACGGTTGATGCAAAAGGCCGATGTGATCGTCTATGACCGCCTGGTCAGCAAAGAGGTGATGGAGTTGTGCCGGCGTGACGCGGAACGCATCTATGTCGGCAAGGAGCGTGACAACCACGCGGTGCCGCAGGAGGATATCAACCAGCTGCTGGTGCGGCTGGCGCGCGAGGGCCAGCGGGTCTGCCGGTTGAAAGGCGGTGATCCGTTTATCTTTGGCCGTGGTGGCGAGGAAATCGATACGCTGGCCGCCGACGGCATCAGTTTCCAGGTGGTGCCCGCAGTGACCGCCGCCGCCGGCGTGGCGTCCTATGCCGGTATTCCGCTGACCCACCGCGATTATTCGCAGTCGGTCGTGTTTACCACCGGGCACCTGAAAAACGGCACGACCGACATCAACTGGAATGCGTTGGTACATCCACGCCAGACCGTGGTGTTCTATATGGGGCTGCACGGTATCGACATCATCTGCAAGGAATTGATCGCGCATGGCATGGCGACCACGACCCCGGTGGCAATGGTGCAGCAGGGTACGACGCCGAATCAGCGGGTGATCACCGGCACGCTGGAGAACATGCCGGACAAAGTCCGGCAGGCCAGGCTGAAACCGCCGACCTTGATCATCGTCGGCGAGGTCGTGACCCTGCAGAAAAAACTGCACTGGTTCGATCCGCAGGCGGACTAGGTTGTGCCACGCGTACCACGCGGTTTTTTCTGCGCCTGCCTCTCGAGCCTGCTTCCGGAACCTGTTTTCGGACAGGCTCAACGCCTGGCGAAGTTGACCTGTGTATTCAGCTCGCCTTCGAAGACGGCATCGAACACCAGCTGGTTTTGTTTCCGGCTGATCTTCATTCCCGGTGCTATCGGTGCAAAGCCGGCGATCTGCAGCAGCTGCGACGGGTAGTCGACCCGCAGTGTCATGCGCAGTGGAAAATAGCCGTCCAGGAACTTACGCCGGTAGGGACCGGTTTTCAAGCGGTAGTGCCCTGACGGCTCGCGTTGCAGTGCCTTGACCCAGGCGCTGACGCACAGGCTGGCACCCTGTTTGACCTGTTGCAGCTGGACGCTGTCCTTACCGCTGAGCGGTGTGACCCAGGCACGCCCGATGCCGCTGGAAGAGACGATCTTCAGTCGTTTCATTTGCTTGTAGTGATAGACCACCTGTACGCGAGGAAAAGCGTCGAGGTTGTGGTAACACTGCCTGAGCCGGACCCAGCCGTTGTCAAGGCTGCGTTTGCCGATGATGATCGTATTGTCGGAGTGCATCACCTGCGAGGCCTTGTGTCGCGGCAGAAAGACCAGTTTGCCTTCGTTGATCTGCCGATTGGCGGTGACCGGCGCGTCGCTGTTGAGCCACTTTTCCATTTCGGCCTCGGTCATGGGCTGCGCGTAGCCTTGGGTGCATGCCAGCAGGCTGGCGCCGGAAACGAAAACCAGAAAAATAAACTTTTGCATGACTGCTCCCTTTTTCTTTTGTGTCGCAGGTGATGGAGCAATTTGGGTACCAGCCTGAACGCAGGGACTTGACGCTGGAAAAACAGTGCTTTTCAGCAGGCAAGGGGGTAGAAGACAGTACTGGAGAGTGCAATTTTCACGCTTCTGATTGCATAATTCATGCAGCGCGCACCGTAGGCACCCACGATCCACCGGAGCTTGGTTGTCCTGTACGGCAGTACAGTGGATGACGCCGGCACCATGCAATGATTGAGGATTGTGTTTATTGCCGCTATCCCTTATACTTTACTTGATAGAAGTTATTAATATTCTTAATTTTTTTATCTTATCCGCAAATAAGATTTACCTATGGCGGCAGCAGGCGGTGCTAGTTACGCTTGCAGCGTCTTTGTTTGTCCTGAATAAATGTTGAAAAATTATTTTACGCCATTTCTAAAGTGGTTTCGCCTGGTCAACAGTGAGACTGTCAAGGCCGATCTGAGCGCAGGGATTACCGGTGCGGTGATCGTGCTCCCACAAGGGGTTGCCTTTGCAACGATCGCTGGACTGCCGCCGGAGTATGGTTTGTATACGGCAATGGTGACCCCGATCATCGCGGCATTGTTCGGCTCATCGTTTCATTTGATTTCCGGGCCGACCACCGCGATCTCGATCGTGATCTTTTCAGCACTGAGCCATCATGCTACCCCTGGCACGCCCGAGTTTATTTCGATGGCATTGACATTGACATTCCTGGCAGGAATATACCAGCTTGCCTTCGGACTGGCCCGCCTTGGGACACTGGTCAATTTCGTTTCACATACCGTGGTGGTGGGGTTTACCGCCGGGGCGGCGATCCTGATCGCGACCAGCCAGCTCAAGCATGTGCTTGGTATCGATATCCCAAAAGGGGAGTCTTTTCTGCATATCTGGACCGATGTCTTTACCCAGTTTCCCACAGCCAATGCCAAGGTCATGCTGGTGGCGCTGCTGACGCTGGCCAGCGCGGTAGCCCTCAAATACTATGCGAAGAAACTCCCGAACCTGCTGATCGCAATGGTGGTCGGCAGCGTGGCGGCGATATTGCTTGGAGGGGAAACAGAGGGGATCAAGCTGGTCGGCAAGATACCGGCGCAGCTGCCGCCTTTGTCGACGCCGGATTTTTCCTTGACGACGATCAAGCTGCTGGCGCCGGAGGCGTTTGCGGTGGCACTGCTGGGGTTGATCGAGGCGGTGTCGATCAGCCGTTCGATCGCTACCAGGTCGAACCAGCGCATCGATGCCAACCAGGAGTTCATCGGTCAGGGGCTGTCGAACATCGGCGGCAGCTTTTTCTCCAGTTATGCCGGTTCCGGTTCGTTCACCCGTTCCGGGATCAACTATTCCGCAGGTGCCAAGACACCGCTGTCGGCGATCTTTGCCGCATTCTTCCTGTTGTTGATCATCATGCTGATTTCGCCGTTGACGCGCTACCTGCCGATTGCGGCGATGGGCGGGGTGATCCTGGTCGTGGCCTATAACCTGATCGATTTTCACCATATCAATATTATTTTACGCCACAGCCGCTCGGAAGCGATGATCCTGGTGGTGACATTCCTGGCGACCTTGTTCCTGGAACTGGAGTTTGCGATCTATCTCGGTGTGTTGTTGTCGCTGGTCGTGTTTCTCGCACGTACCTCGGCGCCGAACATTCCAACCCTGGCATTGGACCGGGATGAGAAGACAGGCAGTGGCAAGTTTATCAATATCCAGAAAAAACCGTTGAAGCAGTGCCCACAGCTGAAGGTGATCCGCATCGACATGTCGATCTATTTCGGCTCGATCAATTTTATCCAGGAACGGCTCAACCAGATCAGTGACAACGAGCGTATCTATCATATTCTGATCGTCGGTTCCGGTATCAATTTTATCGATCTCAGCGGCGCAGAGGTGCTGGTACATGAGAACCGGCGGTTGAAAAAGCTGGGTGGAGGACTGTATTTCGTCGGGCTCAAGGCCTCGGTCTATGAGTTTTCGGCCAAGACCTGCTTTATCAAGAAGATCGGCGGCGATCATTTCTTTGATTCAAAAAAGGTAGCGATCAGTACACTGTATAAGAAGCTGGACAGGGATATCTGCTCTAAGTGCCAGGCGCTGGTATTCGAGGAGTGTCAATAGTCATTGTCTCGCGGCGAACGGTGGTGAGAAATGCGGGCTAAGGCCCCATCTGCTCGGCGGTCGGTTTGTTGCGAAAGAACTCTTCTGCAGCGTCGATGTCGACCGTGTCGCCCCCTGCATCGACCAGCGGCTGTTCGTTATCGTTCCAGCCGCGCAGCCCGGTTTTCAGCGACTTGACCCGGGTATAGCCGAGTTGCTGCATGGTATGCGCAGCCAGCGCGCTGCGGTTTCCTGAGCGGCAGATGACGATGACCTCGCGTTCGCGTGCGGCGGCAAGTTCGGGTACCGTGTCGTCATAGCCCCAGTCACAGGCGCCCTCGAGGATGCCACGCGGGACATTGATCGAACCGGCGATATGCATCGCGTTGAATTCATCCGCCTCGCGTATGTCCAGCAGCAGCGGCGGGGCATCGTCCTGCTGCAGCCGTTCGTCCAGATCCCATGGAAACAGTTCGTCGATTTGCGGAAGTATGGCTTCCACCAGTTCGGTGTATTTTTTCACTTTGCCAACCTTGTTGCGTTCGT
>JALUUZ010000268.1 GCA_027021095.1 Gammaproteobacteria bacterium | reverse complement strand
TAGGCAAGATAGACCTCGGGCGTGACGAGTGCATTCACTTTACATAGTGCCTGGTCGTCAGGATGGACAATGACAGCGGAAGCCTTGGTATCGGCCAGATGTTTGCGGTAACGGGGATTCGATAGAAAGCTGATATCGCCTGGTGCAGCATTCGCCAACGTTGCCACACCAGTGATTTCACATTCAGGGTCGCCTTTGACCTCGGCATTGAGCCGGGCTGCAAGGTCTGCTAGTGAGATTTTCACAAATCCTGCCCATCAAAAACGATTTACCGGTGGACAGACAGGCTATTTCTTCAACGAAGCAATCACTTTATTGGTGATATCGATGGCATCGCTTTTATAGATGACCCCGACACTCAGCACCATATCGTATTTTTCCTGCTTGGCCAGCTTGACGATCGCGTCATAGACCTTTTTCTGCACCTTTTTCAATTCCTGGTTCTGGCGCAGGCTGAGATCCTCCCGGTACTCCACCTTGTCTCGTTTCAAGGCCCGGATCAGCGTTCGTTTTTTGGCCTGCAGCTTGGAGACCTGCTCTGCACTCATGATCGAACGATCACTGGAATTCAACTTCGCGTCGATCGCGCGGATCTCTTTCTGCTTGGCGATCAACTTCTTGCTGCGGGGGGCAAACTCGGATTTCAGACGTTTATTTGCTTCCAATGCAGGTGCAGATTTTTCAATCAGCTTTGATATATTGACAAAGGCGATGCGAGACCCTTCTGCAACTGCTTGAGCAGCAAAAAAAGCCAGTGATAATAACAAAGCGAATTTATAAAAATGTCTCTTACACATAATGCACCATCTCAACAATTAGAAAAATGTACTACCAATAGAGAACTGTACTGACTCTACATTATCCCCGGGTTTTTCCTTGATCGGCTGGGCAAAGCTCAGGCTGAGCGGGCCCAGTGGGGAGATCCAGATCAACGACAGGCCTGCCGATGCCCGTAGTTCATCTGAATCGAAACTGTCGGCGTCCTTGAATACGTTACCTACATCGACGAAGGCACTGATACGAAACGATTTACTGTTGGCAACGAACGGTGGTGGAAAAATAAATTCCATCGAACCCAGTACCTTCAGCGCACCACCAATCGGAAGATTATTCGAATCACGTGGACCCAGTGTATTGGTCTTGAAGCCGCGGATAGACTTGACGCCACCGGCGTAGTAATTCTCATAGAATGGCAGTGCCGGTGTCTCATCGAATGCTTCCCCGTAGGAAACTTCGCCTTTGACCTTCAGGATATAACGCCGTCCCAGCGGAATGAACCGCTTGTGCTGCAGCCGGATCTTGTAAAACTGCAGATCGCCTCCGGGTACGGCCACCTCACCTGAAATCCGGTAGAACACACCCTTGTCGGCGAAGATCGCACGGTTGGTCGTATCATAGGCCCAAGCGGCCAGCAGTGAATAGGTGACATTCTGGTTACCGTTCGTGTTGACGAAATCCAAGACCTCGACCGGCGAATTGGCAAGCGGATTGACGGTAATGTCCTTGTACTGCAGGCTGACCTGGATACGGTTGTACTCGCTGATCGGGATGCCGTAGTTGATGGCGAACGAATTCTGATCGGTCGAATAACTCGACAGGTTGGCCCGGAAGGCATCGGTTTTCTGTGACTTCAGTGTAAAGCCCCTGCTGACCCCATCGATCGTATAATACGGATTGGTATAGCTCAGCATGATCCCCTGGTTGACATCACTGGTACTGACCGAAACCGCGACACGTTTGCCGGTGCCAAGGAAATTGTCCTGCACGATACTGGTCTTGAAGATCACACCGCTGGTCTGTGAATAACCGATACTGGCCAGGAAATTACCCGCCGGTTTTTCCTTGACGGTAAAGATTACGTCCACTTGGTCAGTCGAACCGGCGACGGGTTTTGATTTTACCTTGACCTCCTTGAAAAAACCCAGCTTCTGCAACCGGACCTGTGAACGTTTGATCTTTCTGGCCGAATACCAGGAACCTTCGAGCTGGCGCATCTCGCGGCGCAGCACGATGTCACTGGTGCGCATGTTACCGACCATGATGATACGCCGTACATAGACCCGGCGTCCCGGATCGATGACCAGTGTCAGCTTGACCGTGTTGGTCTTCTTGTCCACCTCCGGCACACTGTTGACACGGGCAAAGGCATAGCCTTCATCACCCAGGCGTTCGGTCAAAAGCTTGCGGCTTTCTGTCACCTTGCGCAGCGAATACAGTGAGTTCGGTGTCACCACGACATGGGATTCCAGTTCAGACACCGGCAGTACCAGCTTGCCCGCCAGGTTGATCTTGCTGATACGGTACTGTGGTCCCTCGGTGATATTGATCGTGATATAGATGTCTTTCTTGTTCGGTGAAATCGAGACCTGGGTGGAATTGACCTTGAAACCGAAGTAACCACGGTCTTTA
>JALUUZ010000267.1 GCA_027021095.1 Gammaproteobacteria bacterium | reverse complement strand
CTAGACACCGCGACCAGCGGAAGTGTCGTCTACAGGAATATCGACCTGACCCGGGCCGGCGACCGGGTGCTGACGGACTACCGCCGCGATCATGTCGGCTTCGTGTTTCAGTTCTATAACCTGATCCCCAGCCTGACGGCGGTCGAGAACGTCGAGATCGTTACCGAGATTGCCGAGGACCCGCTGGACCCGCGGCAGGCGTTGAGCCTGGTCGGGCTGGATGAGCGGATCGATCACTTTCCGTCACAGATGTCCGGCGGGGAGCAGCAGCGTGTCGCGATTGCGCGCGCGATCGCGAAGCAGCCGCAGATACTGCTGTGTGACGAGCCGACCGGCGCACTGGATTCGGCTACGGGTATCCTGGTGCTGGAGGCGCTGGAGAAGATCAACCGTGAACTTGGCACCACGACGATCATCATTACTCATAACGCGGAGATTGCCTGCCTGGCGGACCGGGTGATTCACCTGAGCAGCGGCCGCATCAGCGGTGTCGAGAAGGTCAGTGAAAAGAAGCCGCCGGCCAGTCTGAAGTGGTAGCGGTGCGATGAATGCGCTGACCCGAAAACTGATCCGCGAGCTGCTGCACAGCAGGGGACAGGTGCTGGCGATCGGGTTGGTCATCGCCTGTGGTGTCGCCGCGTACATTCTGTCGGTCACGGCATTGGCCACATTGCAGACCACGCAGCAGGACTATTACCGCCAGTACCGCTTTGCGAACGTGTTTTCGCGGCTCAAGCGCGCGCCGGACCTGGTCGCCAGGCGTATCGCAGCGATTCCGGGCGTGGACCAGGTGCAGACGCGGATCGAGGCCAGTGTGAACCTGCGCCTGGCCGGTTTCGACGAGCCGGTCTCCGGCCTGGTGATCTCGATTCCGGCGGGGCGCCAGCCGTTGCTCAACCGGTTGTTTATACGCCAGGGGCGCCTGGTCGAACCAGGGCGGGAGAACGAAGTGCTGATCAGCCAGGCCTTTGCCAAGGCGCACAAGCTGAAGCTTGGGGATACTGTCTCGGCGATCATCAACGGCCGCCGGCGCAAGCTGTCCGTGGTCGGGATCGCGTTGTCGCCTGAGTATATCTATCAGTTGCCGCCGGGAAATTTTATCCCGGACTTCAAACGTTTTGCGATCATGTGGATGGGGCGCAAGGCGCTGGCTAAGGCCTACAACATGGCAGGCGGGTTCAATTCCGTATCGCTGACGCACCGCTTTGGCGCCGACCAGAAGACTATCATCAAGCAGCTGGATCTTGTGCTGGAGCGTTACGGCAGCCTTGGCGCGTTCGCGCGCAAGGATCAGCTTTCTCACCGTTACCTGAGTCAAGAGTTCAAGCAGTTGGCGCAGATGGCGTGGGTCTACCCGGTGATCTTTTTTGCGGTGGCGGTGTTTCTGCTGAATACCGTCGCCAACCGGCTGGTCGGCAATCAACGCGAAATCATTGCCACGCTGAAGGCGTTCGGTTACAGCAGCTGGCGGATCAGCCTGCACTATGTCTATTTCATCCTGCTGATCGTGCTGCTGGGAGTCATCGCCGGTATCGGCCTGGGGTTGTGGTTCGGGCGCGGGCTGAGCCAGATGTACATGGAGTACTACCGTTTTCCGCAGTTGACTTACGTCACTTCCGCGGAGGCTTACCTGTGGGCGCTGTTGATCAACCTTGCCGGCGGGCTGGCAGGCTCTGTCGTCGCGGCCGGCAAGGCGTTCAGGCTGCCGCCGGCCGAGGGGATGCGTGCGCAAAGCCCGGCGGTCTACCGCAAGACCCTGCTCGAACGGCTTGGTTTGAGCCGGTTTTTGTCGCAGCCGAGCCGGATCATCGCGCGCAACCTGCAGCGCCACCCGGTCAAGTCGTCACTGGCGGTCCTCGGGGTGGGTTGTTCTTTTGCGATCATGGTCGTAGGCGGGTATTTCGTCGACGCGATCCGGCATATGATCACCGTGCAATATACCGTCTCGCACAAGGAGGATCTCAGTATCGTGTTCACCGATGACCAGGGCCGCAAGGCGCTGTCTTCGATCAGGGGGATCGATGGCGTTCAACTGGTCGAAGGGGGACGCACGGTGGCGGTGAAGATGCGTAACGGGCACCGTGAGGTACGCAGTGTGATACAGGGTTTTCCGGCGCAGACGCGCCTGCGTGTCCTGCTCGATGCGGCACTGCGGCCGTTTTCGGTCAAACCCCGCGGGATCATCCTGACGGACTTTCTGGCCAGGCAGCTTGGTGTAAAGCGTGGTGACTTTATCACCGTTGCCATGCTGCAGGGCAAACGCCGTACACGGCGCGTGCAGGTGGTGCAGCTGGTCAGGGAGTACTTGGGGACCTCCGGTTACATGTCGCTGCAGAGCCTGAACCGGCTGACCGGCGATGGCGATGTGGTCAATGAAGCCAGGGTCCTGATCGGGCCGGGCAAGAAGGCGTCGGTCT
>JALUUZ010000266.1 GCA_027021095.1 Gammaproteobacteria bacterium | reverse complement strand
CGCCAGTTACAGCGGCAATACACTCTCCGATGTCATGGCCAAGGTCTCTTACGTCACCAAGGCCAAGGTCGGATTCGAAGTGGGCTACCGGCGGATGAACTTGAAACTGGACGATCTCGACAGCTTTAATTCCGACATTACGATCGATGGGCCTTTTGCCGCGGTCAAGTTTGAGTTCTGAATACCATCGTTCGTAACGAGACGGGGCAAGGGGAGCGAGCAATGCGGGCTAGCAGGCTGCTGATGAACTGTATGCTGGCAGCGGGCGTGTTGTTCCCGGTCCTGTGCCGGCCGTCTGCAGCGACTGCAACGCCGCTGTCCAAGACTGGACTGACCGTCACACAGAATTCGCAGACGCTGCTCAAAAGCTGGCACTACAGACATGCCGGCTTTATGCTGGAACTGACCCAGCGCCTGCCTGACCAGAACCGCGCGATCATGCAGGCCAGGGGGTTTTCAGAAAAAGTCGCCGACCTGATCGCCAGGCAATGCCTGTTCAAAACGGTCATCCAGAACCAGACCGAGGCGGGTAAAAACATTCGTCTTCATCTCGATCTGCGTAACTGGAAGATACGCTACAAAAACACGCTGCGGCAGATGAAAACCCGCGAGTACTGGACCGGGGTCTTTCTCAAGCAGCACCGCCACAAGCCTGCGTCGGCACTGGCACTGAAGTGGGGGCTCTATCCAACCACCAACACGCTGCAGGCCGGCGACTACAACTGGGGACTCAGCAGTTTCGGTCTGCCACCAGGCTCGCGTTTCGACCTGAAGATCGTATGGACACGCAATGGCAAGCCGCATACACTATGGATCAACGGCATGCAATGCCCACCTGATGTGGACAGGCTGAATAAATAAGGTCCATGCAATGCAAACGACTCGGTTGACAGCACTCGTGCTGATTCTGCTGCTTGCCACCACCGGCTTTGCGGCAACGAAACTGGTAAAAATCAAGAATCCGCAGGCGGCACCCGACTTCACGCTGCTGGATATCGACGGCAAACGTTACAGGCTTTCCGACTACAAGGGCAGAGTGGTGATCGTCTCTTTCTGGGCCAGCTGGTGCCCACCCTGCGTCTATGAAATGCCCGCGATGAATCGGGCATGGCATAAGACCAGGCGTGACGAGCTGATGATCCTGGCTGTCAACATGGGCGAGGACGAGGACGCGATCTTCAATTTCACCGGCAAGTACCCGGTCGACTTTCCGCTGCTGCTGGACAAAAAGGCGGAAATCATGAAACAGTGGAAAGTCACCGTGCTGCCTACGACCTTTGTCGTTGGCGCCGACGGCAAAATCCACTACAAGGCGATCGGCGGCAGGGACTGGGATGCGGATTCAGTAATCAAACTCCTGCTGCAACTCAAAAAGCCCTGACCGGCTTTCGCGGGCCAACCGCTGCCGGTCAAAACGCCGCCTGCAGCCTGATGCCGACGATGACCTGGTCCTGGTCAAACAGAGCGTTGGAGCTGTCAAAGCTGCTGTTCTGCACCCACTGTATCGATGGTGTCACTGAAAAATGCTTGTTGAAATCATGTCTGTAATACAACTCCGCCTGCAGCCTGTCCCCCTGGCCAGGCTGTCTGCCATGCCCGGAGAGGCCGGTCCAGGACGCACCCAGGCCAATGGTATTCCTGCCCCGTCGATACCGCAACGCCAACGAAACAAACTCCGCTGCCTGGGCTACCCGCCGGTTCGCGACACCGAGCCGGCTGCTGAGATCGAGCCTTCCCAACTTGGTTTCCAGTACAGTATAGAGCCCGTAGTTTGCCGCACTGCCTGTCTGTGACAAATACCTGTGCGCCGCCGTGTTGCTCCACAACCCGAAATGATAATGCAGATCCAGCCTTGACAGGTGTTTCTTGCCATCGATCTCCAGTGCGGCAAAAACTCCCTTTTCGCGCGCGTCCAGGTCGAACAGCGCCCGGTAACTGCGTTCCGGTGTATCCCTGAGACCATGACCGAGTCCGAGAAACATCGTATAACCCAGGCGCTGGTGACCGCTTTTCTTTCTGATCAACATTCCCAGCGTATAGTCGGGAAAGCCGATCACCGGGTTATTGACCAGTGTAGTGGAAACAAACTGCCGGGTCTCGTCGTTGGCGATACGGCTGGAATCGAGGATGCTCGATGCGTCAAGCAACCCGATTGAAACCGTATGCCGCCACAACGGAAACGAATAACCGAAATTGGAAACCTGCAGGCGGCCCTTGTTTTTCCGGGTCAATGTCGTTCTGGCGTCTGCGTTCGTCTCAACCAGTATCGCAGAAGTCTGCCACGGCTGCACCGTCGTCGAACCTTCCAGCCACAGGAACCATTCCCCGCGGCCCCGCTGTAACGTCAACTCCAGATCGACACTGGCAGTGATGCCGGGCCGCACCCGGCTGTCACGGCCGGCCTGGCCTATCAGCGTAATCCCGCCATGTGTATCAAGCTTGTGTGCCAACGATTGGGATGAACAGAATAAAAGGATCAGCGCCAGGAACAGACCGCGTGCACTGAAACACTGCATTGGTACTTCCTCTCGTTTTCATTATTTTTACTTCGCATCGTGCTGTATGCGCAGATTGTCTTTCCACACTGGCCCGCATTTCTTACCACCGTTCGTCGTGAGACGGTGCAATGGCACGCCTTGGAACATGCGATTTTCCGGCAGAATTATACCAACGGCTGGATTTCAGGTCATCGATTTCATGCACGCGAGGACAGCCCTAAAGCACACTTTATATTACTGATCAGCTTCGACAGCAAACGCTGGCGCGCCTCGATACTGGCCCAGGCTATGTGCGGAGTGACGATAAGATTGGGCAAATCCAGGCTTAACAATGGGTTGTCTTGTTCCGGCGGCTCCCGGCTCAACACATCCAGTCCGGCACCACCCAGCCTGCCGTGCCGCAGGGCCTCGGCCAGCGCCTGCTCATCGACGAGGCCTCCCCGTGCAGTATTGATCAGCAGTGCACCTGGCTTCATCAGCGCAAGCGCATGCCGGTCGACCAAATGCTGCGTGTTAGGTGCCAATGGACAGTGCAGGCTGAGTACATCGGCATTACGCAGCACCTGTTCCAGCGGATAGCGCCGCACCGCCGCAACCGGCTCGACAGCCACCGCAGCGGCTCCAGGACGCTGGCTGATCATCACCTGCATACCAAATGCCTGCGCCGCCCTCGCCACTGCTCGCCCCAGTTCCCCATACCCGACGATCCCCAATGTCTTACCAGCCAGTTCGTGAAACGGGTAGTCGAGAAGACAAAACTGTGTGGCACGGGTCCAGTCGCCACGCCGCACGGCACGTACCTGCTGCAGCAAGCGCACCTGCAGGCTGGTGATCAGTGCAAACACATGCTGTACCACCGAGGCGGTCGCATAGCCCGTGACATTGCTGACATGGATACCTCTGTCAGCCGCTGCCTGCAGATCGACATTATTGGTCCCGGTCGCCGCGACACAGATCGCGGTCAACCGCCTGGCACCGTCGATCAGCCCACGGTCGAGCACCACCTTGTTGGTAACGACGATCTGCGCATCCATGATCCGTTCTGCGACGAGCTCCGGTGGCGTCGACGCATGATACCTGACCTCTGCATCGAGACCATCCAACCCGCTGAAATCGAGATCACCTCTATCGAGCGATTCACGATCGAGAAAAACTATTTTCATCACTCCTGACCCACCGAACAGCAAAAAAACACGGCTTTCAAGTATATCACCGGAAGGCCTCACCCGCCCGGGCTTCTATGTGAGCGCCGCGCACGGCGTACTATTGGACGACAATAGAATGAGAAGTGAGAAATCCAGGCCAGGAATAAACCGCACCCGCCGCTTCTCTCTCTGGCATATTGTGTGTAAACTAGGCTGCCTGTTTCATAGATGACGGAGTGCTTGCTTGTCAACCACCAAAACAACGGTGAAAACCGGGATTCTGCTGATCAACCTCGGTACCCCGGACGCCCCGACAGCGACAAAGGTAAGACGCTACCTGGCGGAATTCCTGCACGACCGCCGTGTCGTCGACACCCCGCGCTGGTTGTGGTGGCCGATACTGCATGGCATCATACTGCGGATACGTCCACGGCCGGCAGCCAGGGCTTACCGCAAAATCTGGACGCCGCAGGGCTCACCGTTGTTGCAGATCACCCGGCAGCTTGGTCATGAACTGCGCTCGGTATTGCAAACCAACAGCGACTCTGCGCCGCAGGTAGCAATCGCGATGTGCTATGGCCAGCCTTCGATCGCCTCGGCGTTACAGGAACTGGCACAGAAAGACATCGACCGCCTGCTGGTTCTGCCGTTGTATCCACAATATTCAGCGACCACGACTGCAGCAGCCTTCGACCTTGTGTTCAAAGAACTGATGCGCTGGCGTGTCGTCCCTGCGCTGCACACGATAGACCAGTACCATGCACATCCGGCCTATATAGACGCGGTCAGCGACTCGGTCCGCAGCCATTGGCAACAGCAACCACGCGCACAGAAGCTGCTGTTTTCGTTTCATGGCTTGCCCCAGTCCTACGTCGATGCGGGGGATCCGTATGCGGCACAGTGCCAGCGCAGCAGTCAGCTGATCGCCGACCGGCTTGGCCTTGCACCACAGGACTGGCAGCTCTGTTACCAGTCACGGTTCGGCCGCAAGCCCTGGCTGCAGCCCTATACCGACAAGACCCTGATCGAGTGGGCGCGGCAGGGAACCGAGTCGGTCGATGTCATCTGTCCTGGATTTGCCGTCGACTGCCTGGAAACCCTGGAAGAAATCAACATGCAAAACCGTGCACTGTTCCTGGAGAACGGCGGGAAGTCTTTCAACTATATTCCCGCGCTGAACAGTGCGACACCGCACGCACGGGCACTGGCAGCCATACTCGGTGACTCCCTGGCAATATAAAACAGGCGCGATGCCGCAGGCGGTGACAGCTGTCAGCGACCGACCAGCAGGTAGCGTTGGTAGAAATAGAGTTCGCGCAGCAGGAATTTAAATTTCTTGAAACCACCCTTGTAGCGGGTCGTCGGCGTTGGCGCCGGATAGACGACGAGCTTGAGGTCTTTAGCCATGCGTGCTGCACGCTTCATATGCAGCGGATCGCTGACCAGCAGCATGGAACCTATCCGGTATTTTTTTACCAGCTTCCTGGCCTGCAGCAGGTTCTCCAAGGTAGTCGTGGACACCGTCTCGACCAGGATATCGGCCGCAGCCACGCCGTGCTGCAGCGCATAGCCCTTGGCCACTTCAGCCTCGGTATAAGCTTTACCGCCCTGTTTTCCACCGGTAAAGATGATTTTCCTGACCCGGCCGCGCTTGTAAAGCCAGATCGCGTGACGAATCCGTTCACGAAAGACCGGTGACGGCTGCTTACCCCATACAGCGGCTCCGAGCACGACTGCCGCATCGCCGCCCCGGTCGGTATGCACAGCGCCAAAACGGGCGATTTCATAACCGAGGAACCCAAGCCATGCCGGCAATACCAGCAGCAGGACGACCCCGGTCCGGCGAAACCACTTTTTCATAACGCGCTGCACCGCATGCTGTTGAGACGATGCTGAAGATAGCATACAAACCACGGGAATAAAAAGGCTTAACCCAGGTTGCCTACCAGCGTCCGCGCCCGGCGATTACTTATGTTGCCAATCGACTATATAAGGCTGCCTGAACCCGCACAATACCTGCAGCCTGCCATTGAAATCGACACGCACCGGCAGCGCCGGCAGGCTCTTGGTCACACACGGCCTGACCAGCCTGGCATCGACCGTCGGCCTGGCTCTCCCCAGAATATGCTTCGCACGCAGCTGCCTGTCCCGATGCGCATCCCCGAACACTGGTGTCTTGGGACGCGTACCAAGCGCTGACGGGCGATGTCCGTTCCAGAAATTCTGCGAAGCCTTGTTGTATTCAGAGACGGCCTGCCAGCCGCGCAACAACACCAGTAACATCGCGACGACCAGGATACCGGAGGCATGAAAAATCAGTTTTCTTATCATTATTGTTATTCATGTTATTGTTATTGTTTTCCAGGAGACAAGCGTAACACACGGCGTTCCCACTGACCAGACCTGTGTCCAGCACACCCTTACCTGGCGGGCTAACGCGGTTTCCCGTCTGCCGGCCCATGCCATTTCAGTGCATCACTGACAGACCAGCCACGTGTGGTTTTCAGCGCACCCAGCAGGTTCAACTGATAAACCCTGCCGTTACTTTGGAAATAAATACGCAGGCTGACATTCGGCACACCAAGCCTGGACGGACGTGGAAACTGCTGGTGCCTCAGATAACGCACCTTACTCCAGTCTATCCCCGCCTCGCTGCCACGCAGGCGTGCCTTGGAAAAAGACAGCAGGATACGATGATAGCGAATCATCGACATTGCAAAATGCGGGTCGCTGTCGATCAGGCGGATATGCTCGCCAAGCATCGTCGATTCGATATTACGCGCCGCACCGGGCGCCTTGCTGTCGACGCTGCGTTTTACCTTTTTCATCAGGTAGGAAAGATCCGTCCGGCTCAAAATCAGCTTCTTCAGGCTCACCTCGTCGCGGCGTGAAAACGCGTTGAACAGTTCCCTGGCCAGGCTGTCGGTATCCCGCGATGCAGCGACACCTGGTACTGTATAGACGATACCATAAAAAAAAGCCACGATAGTGACGGTCAGCCTGTGAAATACCGGCGGGAAGTACATGAGCTGCTACAACAATCCATCCATGGAAAAATGTTCGCATAAAACCACGGGCAGTTCAATCTTTTTGCATCGATGCCATGCTAAGACACTCATCGAGTTCAGGTCACGGCGCCAGGCACTCAGCTGTCACCTTGCGCCTGAACGCCGCAGACAACAGCTTAAAACGACTGCCGGGACACTCCGGCAGCGGCCTGCCATCGACAGACTTCACTGCAACCAGCTCCGCGCCGGTACCACTGACAAAACACTCCTGCGCCGAATACAAATCAAGCCTGCACAGGCTGGTTTTCCGGTACGCTATGCCCAACTCGCCGGCCAACTCGAGAAGCACCTGCCTGGTAATCCCGCGCAGTGTGCCGTCACTGCAACGTGGCGTCAACAGGACACCGTCTTTGACGATAAAGAGATTCTCGGTACTGCATTCGGTCACTTTGCCCTGCTGGTTAAGCAAAACCGCTTCATCCGCGCCGGCATTACGCGCTTCGATGCGTGCCAGCACTTTATTCAAATAGTTCAGACTCTTGATCCCCGGATCGAGCACATCGGCCGGAACCTGGCGGGTGGAGGCGGTCATCAACGTAATCCCGTCACGCATTTCGTCACCGCCGAGCAGCGTGCATCGATCGGCGATGATAAACACGTTGGGCTCACCGCAAGAGACCGGATCGATACCAAGCGAGCCTGGCCCGCGGGTCACGACCAGGCGCAGGTAACCATCGGCAGACTGGTGCGCCTGGATGACTTCGGTAACCGCCTCTGTCAGCTCAGGACATGAATACGGCACTCTCAGCATGATTGCATTGGCCGAGTCCTGCAGTCGCCGCAGGTGCTGTTCCAGTCTGAACGGCCGCCGGTCGTAGAACCGGATGCCCTCGAACACACCATCACCATACAGCAGGCCATGATCGAATACAGAGACCTGTGCCTGCGCCGGCTCGACCAAACGGCCGTTCAGCCAGCAAGTCGCCGTCATCGCCCGTCTCCCGCCCTGCACATAAAACTGTACCAGCCGATTCCGACTTGACCACCGTTCGTCGCGAGACGGTGCAAGGGTGCGGCATGGGTGGCAGGTGGTGTCAGGCTGAACAGTCTCATTCCAAGCAGCCCGCAAGACAATGCTTGGATCTCTTTTCTACTAATCACTATGACTGACTCCTCGCAGGTTGCGGTAACGGCACTTGTCTTACGGGCTAAAATAGAGTAAAACCTTTAACCATAACAGATACAGTTAATAATAAAATCGACAATAACAGTTTGTGGCGCCATGCAACCGACCCTGTATGAACAAATCGCTGACGAGTTGAGCAGCCTGATCGACCAGGGCCACTACACCATCAACGAGCGCATGCCTTCGCTGCGTTCACTGTCGACGACCTACAACGTAAGTGTCACTACCGCGATACAGGCCTACCAACTGCTCGAACAACAGGGCCTGGTCGAAGCCAGGCCCCGGTCGGGCTACTTCGTACGGGCCAGGCGACAGGCACCGGAAGTGCCTTCACACAGCCGCCCACCGATGATCGCGACCAAGGTCACGGTTGCACACCTGGCGATGTCGCTGATCCAGGAAGCACGCTCCGCCACGCTGGTCCGGCTCGGTGCCGCGGTACCCGGGGACGACATGCTGCCGTTGGGGCAACTGGCCCGCGCCGTGTCCGGCAGTGCCCGCCGGCACTACAAAAGTCCTGGCGCCTACGCCGATACCCAGGGCGAACCCGCACTGCGCAAGGAAATCGTCAAGCTGATGCGTGAAGCCGGGTGCCGCACGCATGCCAGGGAGATCGTCGTGACCAACGGCTGCCTCGAGGCACTGAGTATTGCGTTACGCGTCGTCGCCCGCCCCGGCGATACGATTGCCATCGAATCGCCAACCTATTTCGGTATCCTGCAGACGATAGAAAACATGGGCATGAAAGCGCTGGAGATTGCGACCCATCCACAGCATGGAATCTGCCTCGAGTCGCTGGGCCGTGCACTCGACAGGCGGCGTATCGGTGCCTGTATCCTGGTCCCGAGCTTCAGCAATCCGACCGGTGCGCTGGTGCCCGAACCCAGCCGTCAACGGCTCGTTGCACTGCTGGAGCGCGCCGGCGTGCCGCTGATCGAGGATGACATCTACGGCGGACTTGGCTTCAGCCCACGCCGGCCGAAGGCACTGAAGGCCTGGGACAACAAGGGTACGGTCGTCTACTGCTCGTCTTTTTCCAAGACGCTGGCCCCTGGCCTGCGGCTCGGCTGGATCGCCGCCGGGACGCTGACCGAGAAAATCATCTACCAGAAATTCCTGGAAAACATCAGCACCGCGATTTACCCGCAACTGGCCGTCTGCGAGCTGCTGAAGCGCGGCAGTTACCGGCGCACCCTGCGCCGTACCGCGGCCGTCTACCGCCGCCGTATGGAACAGCTGCGGCACTGGGTGCTGGAATATTTTCCTGCCGGCACCAGGATGTCCAACCCGCAGGGCGGCTTTCTACTGTGGGTGGAACTGCCACAGGAAATCCAGGGTATCGAGCTCTACCGCCGGGCGCTCGACAAAGGAATCGCCATCACACCGGGGATACTTTTCAGTGCGCAGCAACAATTTCAGAATTATATACGCTTAAGCTGTGCCGCCGTCGACGGGGAGCAGGCACGGAAGGCGCTCAAGCGGCTTGGTGCGCTTGCGTCTGGCCTTGGTGTGTGAATTGTTTGGGTTTGTTGGTGCGCTGGTGCGTTGTACGCACCAGCGCACCACGATAAACCGGATCAGTTCAACAATGCCCGCAGTGCGCTGAGACAATAAGCCACGTTCTTGGCACTGCTGGCATAACCCATCAGGCCGATACGCCATATTTTCCCGGCCAAATCGCCCAGCCCGGCGCCGATCTCCAGGTCGTATTCCTGCAGCAGGCGCTGGCGCACAGCGAGTTCGTCGACGCCCTCCGGTACCAGCACAGCGTTCAGCTGCGGCAGCCGCGCCTCCTCGCGCACCAGGAAACTGATCCCAAGGGCGGCCAGGCCGTCACGCAAGGCGAGATGATTTTGCTTGTGCCGTGCCCAGGCATTTTCCAGGCCTTCCTCCTGCAGGATCACCAGCGCTTCGTGCAGCGCGTAAAGTGCGTTGACCGGCGCAGTGTGATGGTAAGCCCGCTTGGCACCACTGCCCCAGTAGCCCATCACCAGGTTGAGATCCAGAAACCAGCTCTGCACCTTGTGTTTGCGCGACTTGATCTTCTGCACCGCGCGTTCGCTGAAGCTCACCGGCGACAGTCCCGGCGTACAAGACAGGCACTTCTGTGTGCCTGAATAGATCGCATCGATCCCCCACTCGTCGACGTACACCGGCACACCGCCGAGTGAAGTCACCGCATCGACGATCGTCAGGCAGTCATGCTGCCGTGCCAACGCACACAGCCGTTCGGCATCGGACAAGGCGCCGGTCGAGGTCTCGGCATGCACGAACGCGACCAGGCGTGCATCGGGATGCTCGGTCAACGCCTGTTCGAGTTTTTCCGGGTCGACAGGCTCCCCCCAGTCGTCTTCTACCATGACCGCGCTGCCACCGGCGCGCTCGACGTTTTCCTGCATCCGTCCGCCGAACACCCCGTTCTTACACACGATCACCTTGTCTCCAGGCTCGACGAGATTGACGAAACAGGTCTCCATGCCGGCCGAACCGGGGGCGGAAACAGGGATGGTCAATGCGTTTTCGGTCTGAAACGCGTATTGCAACAACTGCTTGACCTCATCCATCATCGCCACGAACTTAGGGTCGAGATGGCCGATCGTCGGCCGTGCCATCGCCGCGGAAATTCTTGGATGCACATCGGAAGGACCCGGCCCCATCAATGTACGCACCGGGGGGATAAAAGACTGAATCGTAGTTTTCATAAAACGCCAGCTACCTTATTAGACCTGCCACTGAATACCTGCTGCACGCAGCCATTCCTGAATAAACAAGTAGGGTATTATAGAGGCAAACACGCAACCGGGGAAGCATTACCGCCTCCTGCCTGACAGGCCGACGGTGAATCAGCACCACGCCGATAAAGACAGGTTATCCAAGGGTAAAATAAAATGTCGCACCTTTGTCCTTTTCGGCGCTGGCCCAGATTTTTCCACGGTGGCGCTGAACGATACGTGCGACTGTCGCCAGGCCGATGCCGGTGCCTTCGAACTCCTGCGGGCTGTGCAGGCGCTGGAACGGCCCAAACAGCTTTTCTGCATACTCCATGTTGAAACCG
>JALUUZ010000265.1 GCA_027021095.1 Gammaproteobacteria bacterium | reverse complement strand
ATGCCCCGCCCAATCATTGGAGGAGTCGTTCTTACTTGGTTTTGTCTCCGGGAACGAAATTCCACAGTTTGACGACATCGACTTTTTTACCAAAGCCTTTTTTCTTGACCTTGATATAAGTACCGTTGCCATCATCGCGGACTTTACGGCAGAATTCGCGGTTCTTGTGACTGAACTGGATACAGTGCGCACCATTGCCCTTGACGCGCCAGGTACCGTTCAGGCGCGAACCATCATTACGCGCCTGCACGAACTTTCCGTTGGCGTTGAAGTAGACTTTGTAACTGAAGCCCTTTTTCAGGTTATGACCATTGGCTGTTTTTCCGCTGAACAGCTTCGTTACCGCGTCGGCCGACATAAACCCTCCCGCCAAGACCGCGTTGCTGACTGAAATCAACCCCGCCAGCGCCAATGCCAATACAGTTTTAGTATTTTTCATAGTACGTTTCTCCACGTTGAATGAATACGATTTTTGAGGGTAACAGGATTGTCTACCCGCCACAATCCAGCGGCAGAAAACCGTGCACCCTACAGCCTGTGACGCTGTACTGACAAAAAAGGGGGTATGCCGTCAACAGGAACGAAACGGTGCGCAGTACAGGCGAACGGGGCTACTTTTATCGGGCGAAAAGCGCTAGTATGGACAAAGGGCCGACGGCAGGCCTGCCTTTTCACTCGTTGACCAAAGCAGAAAACAGACTATGAAACTCTATTATTCGAAGACATCGCCTTATTCACGCAAAGTCAGGCTGCTGCTATATGAAACCGGCCTCGCGAGCACAGTCGCCATGCTGCCATGCAACCCGTTCGAAGAGAATCCGGAACTGATCGCGGCCAACCCGTTGAGCAAAATCCCGACACTGATCACCGGTGATCAGACCGCCTTGTATGACAGCCCGGTAATCTGCGAATATCTCGACACCCTGCACCCGACGGCCAGGCTGATTCCGCCGGTCGGCGAGGCCCGCTGGAGCGTGCTGCGCTGGCAGGCGCTGTGCGATGGCATCCTCGATGCCAGCTACAATATCGTAATGGAACGGCGCCGGCCGGACAATGAACGATCCGCCACTTGGATCGCACAATGGGAAACCCAGATCCTGCGCGCGCTTCAATACTGCGAGGAAAACCTCGGTATACTGCCTGCGCCGCTGTCACTGGCGCAACTTGCACTCGGCGCCACGCTGGGTTACCTGGATTTTCGTCTTGCGGAGCTAAACTGGCGTACACACTGCCCGGCGCTAAACGACTGGTTCGAGGACTTTTCGCTACGTGAGTCGATGCTGAAAACCAAGCCGGATGACGCCTGACCATGACTCCCGCGGTACCGGGAACCACTGACACGACAGGCTGTACCGGCATTCTTTTGTCCGATCTGTACCTGTACAGCCTGCAAAGCTGGGGCTATGCTGTGGCCGTCGTCTCAGATCAATCCACCGGCAGGAAACAGATGCACGCTAAACCGTTGTTCGAAATCCAGGCTAGCGGAGAAGACCGATGAACCCTCGTGATCTGCTGCTGAAGGCAGAACAAATCGCGGCGATGCCCGGGGAACGGCGCGTACACTTCCTGAACCCCAATGCCGACAGGATAAGAAAATCACTCGGTGACCAGGTCGGCTTGAACAACATCGGTGTACACCTGCTTATCGTCGAACCGGGCAAAGACTCGACCGAATACCACCGGCACTACCATGAAGAGGAATGTCTCTATGTGCTGTCAGGCAGGGGGACGCTGGTCATCAATGAACAGTCGTTCGCCTTCGAGGCCGGTGATTTTGTCGGCTTCCCGGCCGACACTGCGGCGCACTCACTGACCAACGACGGAAACGAGCCCCTGGTCTGCCTGGTCATGGGCCAGCGCCTTGCGCAGGACGTGGCGGATTACCCGCACCAGGGAAAACGCCTGTATCGCAACAACGGCCGCTGGGACCTCGTCGATCTCGAACAACTTACCGATCCGAGAACCACGTCGTAGACGTGTGTTGTGCGTAGCATGCGAGCCATCCAGGCATTCCATGCAATAAGGTGCAACCCTTCCCTGGGTTACACGAACCTGGCTCATTCAGTGATGGAAGAAACCTGCTCGGGACGTTGCGTCGAACGGGCATCGATCCTTTTAGCGGTCCTGACCAGTTTCAGGAATTCACGCCGGTTGCCGTACCGGTCGGAACCCAACGCCGAACGTGCAAGCCGGATCACCTGATCGTAGCCGAAGCGGCCGGTCTGACGGCCTCCGCGCAGGTTCTGCCCGAACGCCGCGACCGCTGCCGAGAACCTGAAGTTGTTGCTCGCCTGTGCCACGGACTCCTTGATATTTCTGGTATAGACAGGCTGCCGCAACAACATACTGCGATGACCTCCCGGCTTCTTGTAACGGACTTTGATAAACGCCAGCTCCCGTGTCGAGCCGCGCGGGGCCGGCTTG
>JALUUZ010000264.1 GCA_027021095.1 Gammaproteobacteria bacterium | reverse complement strand
GGGGTCTCCGGGATGATCACCCATGCGTTCGGGTTTCCGATGTTTTTCACGATCGCGGCATTACTCGGTCTGCCGACGATTCTGCTCATATTGTACCTGATCAGGCTGAAACATGAGCCAAGACCGCCAGAGGAACTGGAGGAAAGAGCAAAGCCGGCTGCGGCCGTGGAAAAGCCCAAGGGTGGCGGCCTGCGTATGGCGGCAGCCTACAGTATCATCCCGTTGTTGATTGCCGGCCTGGCCGTGCTGGTGTTGTTCGAGCGTGGTGTCTTCCAGTTCAATACCCCGGATGAACGACAGTATCCGTACCGCGGCATCGTCGTTGCGGCGGACAAGAAGATCAAATGGGACAAGTTCTCGACCTACCGTTGGGACAAGGATAAATCGAAGCCGTTTGGCTTTGTTTATTTTGAGGTGACCAAGGGCGCGGTACAGCAGTTGCCGGCAAAGGAAAGGGCGAAACATAAAGCACGAATGCAGAAGTTTATAGAAAACTGGCAGCAGGCGGCGCAGTACAAGATGAGTCGTGGTGTCATTCACACCTTCAGCCTGTGTGATTCGGCAGAGTCACAGTACAAGACGATCAAGCAATATCTGCCCAGGGAACCCGGTACGCTTGCGCCGGTCATTGAAGTACAGTTAGTGGGTAACTGTCCTGTCAACAGGCAGCCGTCGAACCAGGCGATCAGGAAGGCGCTGAAAGAGCTGGTGCAGAGGGTCGAAAGCGATTATGGTAAGAAGCCGGTGCTGATGGGGACTGCCAAGGCTTACCGGGTCCTGGTCAGCAACAACCTGAATGACTACCGTTACTGGATCAAAAGTGTCGTCAAAAAACCAGGTACAGCCGGAAAATTTGCCTGGGATCTTTGGCAGTATTCGTCGCGCGGCCTGGTCGAAGGGCTTAGTGGCTACGCCGGCCTGGTGGCCTTCAAGGGCAGTGAAGACAAATTCTACGAGGAATACCGATAGACATGGGTACATGGGTCGAAGCAAAGATCATCGAGAAAAAGCGTTGGACCGAACGGTTGTTTTCGTTGCGGTTCGAGAGCCAGGCGTTGAAATTCAAGGCGGGGCAGTTTGTACGCATCGGACTGGACATCGGGGGTGAGCGTGTCGCACGGCCCTATTCCTGTGTCAATCCGCCACAGGAACCGGT
The DNA here is from genome assembly GCA_027021095.1 of Gammaproteobacteria bacterium. Classification (GTDB taxonomy): domain Bacteria; phylum Pseudomonadota; class Gammaproteobacteria; order SZUA-21; family SZUA-21; genus SZUA-21. Next base: position 1,275 of record JALUUZ010000264.1, on the reverse strand, counting down.
GACGGAAATTTATTTCAACCTGGTTCCCGAAGGGCCGTTGACGAATGCGCTGGTCAAGCTCGAACCGGGGGACAGTCTATGGGTATGGGACAGCCTGAACGGCTTTCTGGTGATCGACGAGGTTCCCGAGTGCCGCCATTTATGGATGTGTGCGACCGGCACCGGAATCGGACCGTTTATTTCGATACTGCGTACCGCCGAACCCTGGCAGCGGTTTGAACGGATCATGCTGGTGCACGCGGTACGCCAGGCGAAGGAACTGGTTTACCGTGATTTGATCGACGAAGCCGCCCGCCGGCATCCGCAGCAGTTTCACTATATTCCTGTGGTCAGCCGTGAACAGACGGATTTTGCTCTGCACGGCCGAATCCCCGCCTTGATCGAGGACGGATCACTGGAGCGGCGGGCAGGTTGTACCCTGAGTGCAGCAGATTCCCATGTGATGCTATGCGGCAATTCCGGCATGATCAAGGAAGTGACCGAGTTGCTGCAGCAACGCGGTATGCAACGCCACACCCGGCGTGAGCCCGGCCATATCACCACGGAAAAATATCACTGACGTTTGTACGTGTTGGTGCCTACGACGCACCCTACCGAAAAGGTTCGCCGACTTCCTGCCGGGTGACATTCCTGCCGTAGAAGATCTCGGTCATTTCACGGTACAACTGGGCGCGTATTTTTTTCTGCTCCGCGGCTGACAACTCCTCGGCACCGGTACCGAACAGGTAATTGTCCAAGTCGAAGTCTTTCAGGATCATCTTGGTGTGAAAGATATTTTCCTGGTAGACATTGACATCGAGCATCTGGTAACGCTTGATGATATCGCGTGACAGGTAGTTCTGGATGGTGTTGATCTTGTGGTCGATAAAGTGCTTCTTGCCGCGCACGTCACGGGTAAAGCCGCGGACCCGGTAGTCCAGGGTGATAATGTCCGACTCGAAACTGTGGATCAGGTGATTCAATGCATTCAACGGTGAAGTCGTACCGCAGGTCGACACGTCGATGTCGACCCGGAAGGTGCTGATGCCTTCGTCCGGATGGGTTTCTGGATAGGTATGCACGGTCAGGTGGCTTTTGTCCAGGTGCGCCAGGATCGTGTCCGGCAGCAGTCCGGCGAATTCGTCGTCGCGGTGACTGGCTTCCGTTTGTTGTTCACTGCTGTCTGTACTTTCACAGATCAGCATGGTGACACTGGCACCCAATGGGTCGTAGTCCTGGTGGGCGATATTCAGGATCCTGGCGCCGATGATCCTGGCGACATTGGCCAGTATCTGG
>JALUUZ010000263.1 GCA_027021095.1 Gammaproteobacteria bacterium | reverse complement strand
CGTCACTGACAAGGCCGCGCAAGACCGGCTCCAGCGCCTCCGAGCTTTGCAGCAGAGACTCGAGTGTGCCGCTGCTGACCGTCAACAGATAGCGTGTATTCGAGGCACCGACCAGGTCACGCAGGCGCCTGTCGTTGCTCAGCTGTTGCTGCGACAACGGCGTCAGTTTCTTGATATCGTGGTCAGTCAGTTCAGGCTGCCGCCACAGAAAAACCGCCATGGCGGCGACAAGCACGGCCGCCGCCAGCCTGGACCGGGAAGCCAGTGCGACGATCGCACTCGAAAACCGTTCCAGCCCCGCCGACACATCGAAACTGAACGCCGGGCTGACCAGGTAAGGCAGCAGCCAGCGCGTCACCAGTGCACCCGTGATCAACCCTGACACCGCAAAAACCGCCAGCTGACGCAGCCCCTCGAACCCGGCCAGCAGCATCGCGGTAAAGCCGATCGCCGTGGTGAGGATGCCCAGGCGCAGCGTCGGCCAGATCCCGGCCATGGCTTCACGCGCACGGGTAGTCCGCTGAATATGCGTAAACAGGTGAATCGGATAGTCGATCGTCACCCCGACCAGGGTGATGCCGAACGCCAGGGTAATACTGTGAATGCCGCCAAACGACAACAACACCGCAACGATTCCAGCCACGACGGCCGAAGCCAGCGGCAAGACACAGTAGGCCAGCGGCGTCAATGCCCGATAGACGGTTACCAGCAGCAGGCTGACCAACAGCACCGCGGCGATCGTCAGCTTGTAGATATCCTGCTGGATCTTTTGACGAATGATCGATGCAAAGTATCCAGGACCGCTGAGTGTCACCTTGACATCAGTGGGCAAGGCCCGGCGTATTGCCTGGCGCACGGCATCGACCAGCCGCTCCTGCTTGTTGATCTCGAAGCCACTGGCGACAGTCTGCACCAGGATAAACGTTTCCTTGCCATCGCGCGAAAACCAGACTCCATGCCGGCGGGTGGCCCGGGTGCTGTGTTTCCAGTTTTTCAGCACATCGATCACCGAACCCAGCGGATCGTAGCGCACCAAGGTCTTGTCCAGCAGCGGTACCGGGGAGCTCAGTGCGTCGATGATTTCTGCCAGCTTTGCCTTCAACCGGGCACTGGAGAAGTAATCCGGCGACAGCCTGGGATTCAACAGGTAATGGTATGCAAGCAGAAAATCGCGGTAGCGTTTATACGCCCGGAGATCACCATTTGCCGCCTGCGCCACGCCTTGCAGTTGAACAAGCCTGCGCACCAGTTTCTTGTTCAGCCGTGCCAGTTGTTCTGAACTACGCCCACGCAGGCCGATGATCAGAATACTGGTGCCGGGATTGTTTTTGACCGCCTTGACCAACAGCTGATGATCGACCGAATCTTTCGGCAGGAACTGGCTCAAATCCGTATTGACCTTGATATGCGTGACTATCCACAACACGGCCAGGCCCATGACCACAGCCCATACGCCCAACAGCAAAAAACGTTGATGCCTCACTGCGCGGTAATCGTCAGGTCAGACTTGTCGCCATCCTGCTCTTTGATCACTACCCGCTGCAGCGCACGATCGTTACCGTAGATCTCGACCCGCTTGATCTGTTCCGCCAGCTCTGCGTTCGTTGGTTTCAACACCAGTTTCCACGCGGTACGGTCCCCCTCGAGCGTGATCTGGTAATATTTTTCAAGCACCTGCTGTTTACCGGAAAAAGTGGCAACCAGGCTTTCAGACAAGATCAGCAACTCGGGGTAATTGTGCAGCTGAACCTGGCGCTCCTGCTTTCCCTGCTTTTGGATATAGAGCTTGTTGTCAACGATACGGTAGCGGTTCTGCTTGGGGAAGGCCATGTTCTTTTCCAGCGTAGCCGGCGCCCGGTAGACCAGTGTGCCTCTGCTGATCTTGGGTTTCTTTAAAAAACTGACATACTTTTTCTCGACATAGGCATACTGCCGGGCCTGTGTCTTCCCCAACTGCGCCATCAGCCTGGACACCGACCACTGCTCTGCGGCCTGCACCACTCCGCACATCGCCCAAGCCACACTCAGCAGCACCCACCCACAGGCACCTGGCCGAAAAAAATTTTTGCCTCTTCTCATCGTGAAACTCACCCAATAACACTCCTGGTCAACACATACTCGACATAAGACCACCGTTTTCCCCTGTCCCGAGTAAGGAAGTCATCACTGCAAAGGATGAGGTACTCGATGCCAGTGACGGTTGGTCTGAACCCTGCGCTGACTGTATCAATCACATAAGGATACCATACTGGAGCCGGGCTGATTAAATCGGCCCGGTCTGTCCGATGCACTGCTCCACCGCACGGCCAGCCTTTTGTACCTTGCTGTCGACTAAAGCATCAATATCTAAACACTCGGCACGCCGAAAGACATTAAGTCATTGTATTTGATTGACTTAATTGGGATCCCCTGAGCACCGTTCAACAGCCTGCCTACAACCGGCAAGGGCACCACGGTATTCCACCACAATAAAATCGACCAATACAGATGACTTTAGCCTTAATCGAATTATAATAGACATGCGGGCAAACAGATTACTTACTTGTTTCTAAACAAAAAATCATCACCCTGAAAGACTTGTTGAATCACTACTGTGAGTTTACACGACGACTGCTAACCAAGAATGGATAATAAAAAAACATACCTTTACCTGTGTACCCTGCTTCTGCTGACCGTCTCGACACCCGGACTTGCTGAAGAACTGACACCCAAAACCGCCCATGCTGCAGTAAAAACCAACAGTGTGCAGATCGACACGATCTGGCTGGTCATCGCCGGCAGCCTGGTTTTCTTTATGCAGGCCGGTTTCGCCCTGCTCGAAGGCGGCATGGTCCGTTCCAAGAACACCGTCAATGTGGTGATGAAAAACTACACCGACATGTGCTTCGGCGCGATCGCATTCTGGCTGGTAGGCTATGGGCTGCTGTTCGGCGCGAATCCGTCCGGCTTTATCGGCACCGATCACTTTCTGCTCGGCAACGCCGAAAACATGGATTACAGCAAATTATTCTTTCACGTCATGATCGCCGCGACCGCGGCGACGATCGTCAGCGGCGCACTGGCAGAACGTGCCCGGTTCCAGGCCTACCTGGCTGCGTGTATCCTGATCACCGCGTTCATCTACCCGGTTTTCGGCAGTTGGACCTGGGGCAGCATCTATGAAGGTACGGGCTGGCTGAAAGCGCTTGGGTTTCATGATTTCGCCGGCGCAACCGTCGTGCATTCGCTCGGCGGCTGGACGGCGCTGGCCGGCGTCATCGTACTCGGTCCACGCCTGGGAAAATACGACCTGGAAGGCAAACCGCGTTACATTCCCGGCCATAACCTGCCGATGGTCGCGCTCGGCGGGCTGGTCCTGTGGCTTGGCTGGTTCGGCTTCAACGGCGGGATGACTGCTGCATTCATCGGTTTCAGCAAGAGTGTCGACAACACGCTGATCGGCCGCATCGTGCTGAACACGCACCTGGCTGCCGCGGCCGGCGCCGTGGGTGCAGTGCTTGGCATGACTGCGAAGAAAAAACCGGTACTGATGACCACGACGATCTACGGCAGCCTGGGAGGACTGGTCGGCGTTACCGCAGGTTGTGATGTCATGGAACCCTTGTCCGCGATCGTGACCGGTATTATTTCCGGTGGGCTCGTGATTCTGGCGATGGAGTTCATGGACCGCAAAGGCTGGGATGACCCGGTTGGCGCGGTCTCGGTACATGGCTTTTGCGGTGCCTGGGGCACCTTTGCCGCCGGCCTGTTCCACCGCCAGCACATGTTTGATTTTTCCACGATGCTGGTACAATTACTCGGTATCGTCACATGCTTTTTCTGGGCATTCGTGTTGTCATACGGCATGTTCAAGCTGATCGACAGGTTTATGGGATTACGTGCAAGTACTGTAGCGCAGCAGCGCGGTCTGGACTATGCGGAGCACTTCGAGGTCGGCTATCCTGAGTTCCAGAAAGACGCGTTGCACAAAAACAAGACAACCAAGTTATGAACAAAAGTCCAATTTATGATCCGGTCAAGCGGCGCTGCGTGGTCTACAACGTGCTCAAGGATTTTCTGCCTGTCGAATATTACATGAAAGCGTTATGGATCCTGGAAGAAGACTACGCAAAACAGCACAGCCTGCCGATCCTGGAATTTATCGATAATATCGAACAACTGACACCACTGGGTAATAAAAAAAAACCTTTGCGTGAACGTCTGACCAAAGAGCTGTATTTCAGCGATGAAATCGGTGACGATCCGTGGGAAGACATGATGCGCTTCAAGCGCGTGATGAAAATCAACGAAACGGCGCACCATGCGCCGCCTGCCGCACCCGACACAGCACCCGTCCACCAGGCAGCGCCGCGGGCCACGGCAACGACACCACCTCCACAGGCGACACCCGATACCCCGGTGCCGGCGGCACAAGCATCGCAGGCCGTCTCTCCTGGACTAATCGTATTCGGTCACATGATCTCCGAGCTCAACCACCAGTACACGCACCTGTCAAAGGGACATATTCAAAAGTTCTACAGTTTCCTGATCAACCAACTGCCTGAACTACAGATCAAGCCGGAAGCTGAAGCAGCGATTATCGCCTGGTGTCATCATGATGGCGATTGTGAGCTCAGCGACGTCTTTTCGGCCGATGAGATGTCGGCACTGATCCACCTGTTCTACCTGTGGGGTTGTGAAGCGCTGGGACCGGAACAGACAGACCGGGTTTTTTCGCGCGCGATACACAATGCCGAGTCACTGCCTGAGGCAGACGAGTTCCCACCCAACGAATTGCTGTAACCAGCCTGATCAGGGCAATACCGTCGCGCTGACGTTACGCGGGGTATTGATGTAACTGAGCGCACCCATCGCATTCACCGCGTTGCCGCTCGAGGCCTTGCCGGTCAGTGCCGGGGCATTGGTGCCGCCAAACTTGATCGCATTGACCGTATCCTGGTAAGTGTAACTAGGATTGAACGCCCGGATCAGTGCAACGACCCCGGTAACATGCGGCGCCGCCATCGACGTACCCGCCTTGAAACCATAGGCATTGGTGTCGGCGTTGGTCTGCACCGTCTCGATCCGTAGTGCGAAAATACCGACACCTTTACCGGTCGTGGCCGCATCACTCTCCAGCCTGAAACCAACCGCACAGGTTGCGTTCAAACAACCACTTGGCAGGCTGTAAGTGCGCACCTCTGCCTGCGCGCCGGCACTAGGAGATTGGCCGGTAATCGAAGCCAACGGGGTTGCCGTGGGGAACGGATTGGCGCCGGTATTGCTGTTCGCCACACGCAGGTAATCGACCGCATTCTGCAGATCGTAAAAAACGCTGAATACCACCGAGGCAGCACTCACTCCACTAAGATCGAAGACCTTGTAGGCATCATCACTGGCATTGTTGGCATAAGGACCGCCACTGCAGAAATTAGCCGGGTTCAACAACATGTTGGTCAGGCCAGTCGTCAGGTTACACTGAGTTTCGGTCCAGGCACCGGTCCTGGTCCAGCCGGTCATCGTATCACTGATCAGCGGCCCGGGCACCGTGCTGTAGGTATTGGTCCCCGGCGCCCCGACGTCCACGGTTGTCGCACCGAAGTTCGAGAAACTGGCGAGACTGTAGTTCTGGTCCAGTGCCGCGACGCAGATGATATTGGCGTGACTGAACGTACAAGGCTCAAAGGACGTCGTGTCGTTGTTGCTGCCATTGTTGCCTGCAGCGGCCACGACGACGACATTGGCGTTGAGCGCATTGGTGATCGCGGTGTTGACAGCCGATCCCATCGTCGCGCCACCGAAACTCATGTTCAACACCTTGGCGCCGTTGTTGACAGCGTAGTTGATCGCTTCACTGATATCACTTGCCAGGCATTGACCGTTCTGATCGCAGACACGCAGAGCCATGATCCTGGCCTTCCAGCAGACCCCGGTGGTACCGCGTGAGTTGTTACCGACCGCCCCGATGGTGCCGGCCACATGGTGGCCGTGACTCTCATGCCCGGCTGCCGGATACGGATTATTGTTTCCCGGTGCGGCACCGACGAAATCCCAGCCCCGGACGTCGTCGATATAACCGTTGGCATCGTTATCGACCCCGTCCCCGGCAATCTCACCGGTATTGGTCCATATGTTGGCTGCCAGGTCGAGGTGAGTATGGTTGATACCGGTATCGAGTACCGCCACCACGCTCGCACTGCAGTCAGTAGTATGGTTCCACGCCGTCTCGGCATTGATATCCGAGCCGCTGGTACCGGCAGTGCCGTTGACCGTCTGGCCCGAATTCTTCAAGCCCCACAACCGCGAATAGAAGGTATCGTTAGGCACCGCCTGGATGTGCGCGATATAGTCCGGTTCGGCGATCTCGATATTCGGGTCGGCCTTGAACCTGGCGAGTGCGTCCTGGACCGTCTGGCCGGGCTTCAGGCTGACCAGATGATACTCTTTTTTGAGTCCAAGCGTTCGCTTGATGCGGCTTGCATACTGGTTGGCAAGCTCGCTGCGTGAAGCCACCGACACGCTTGGCTTGAATTTTACTATAATCTGCCGGTCACTGTATTTCTTGGCAGGCGAGCTTCCCGGACTGAAAGCAGTATTGATCAACGGTGCCGCCAGCAGGGGCAGCCCGAGTAAAAACAACAAAACACCAAGCATCGGTTTACTATTCGTAGATGTCATCGCTTTATTCCACCTGTTATTATTCGACTTTGCCAGGGTTTGACTGGCTTTACTCCACCAACCTGAACGATCCGGGCTAGCCCGCCTTTCTCACCACCCTTCTACTGCGACGGCGCCATGGCACGCGATCTGGCGTGGTGGCGGTGCGTACAACGCACCCTACTTGCCTGCGCGCTCCTCGGTCGCGAAAGCCACCCATGCCGCACCCTTGCTCCGTCTCGCGACGAACGGTGGTGAGAAATGCGGGCTAAGGCACAGCAACCGTGATCTGGGCTGACGGCGTACTGCTGGTATTGGCCGTTGGAAAAGCACTGTAGGCAACGACACGCACATAGTAGGTCGTTGCAGAGTTCAGCGTCACCGTGGTCGATGTCGGTGCCAGTGCCCCGGACACATAGGGCACATTGACTACCGTGACCCCAGGATCGGTGATGTTGAACCCGGAAGTAGTGCTGAGATAGACCCTGTAACCACCGCCGGTGGTATTGACACGCGACTCATTGTTCGCACTCCAGCTGATCTGCACATTGCGTGTCGCTGCCGGCGGCGGCGTGGGCGCCGGAGACGAATCGCTGCCGCCACCGCACCCAAAGAAAATCACTGCCGCAAGCAGACTGCTGCCGGCCCGCAGACTCATTGCCCAGACTTTATTCATCATCTCTCCCTCTCTCCCTCAAACACTAGCTGCTACAGAATCCTCTACTTCCCGAACGCACGCTCCCAGGTGTTGGTGCGTACAACGCACCCTTGTCTCTACTTCCCCTGGCGCGCGCTCTTTTGTACTTGCGTTGGTTTTCTCCCTGTTTTTTGGCGCCGCTTTTGTACCGGTCCTTTGACCTGGCCAGCCGTCTTCCTGTCGGTAAACCGGCCAAGATAACTGACCAGTGCCTTGTGTTTTTTCGCCTTAGCAAGATCCAGCGCGGTCCTGCCCTTTTTGTCCCGGAGTCCAGGCTTGGCGCCCTTGCTGACCAGCAACTCCGCAAGCTTTTTGTTACCCTGGATCGCGACCAGCATCAATGGGGTCAAACCCTCGTAACGGACCTCACCGGCCTTGGCCCCGTTGTTCAACAGTGCTGTGGCCTTGCTGTGGTCCTTGTTGATCAACGTATACAGCAACGGCGTACGTCCAAACCCGTCCTTCCAGTTGACATCCGCCTTGTTGGCCAGCAGGTAGTCGAAGACCTCGAGCTTACCTCTGAACATGGTATTGATGGACAAGGCCGTCAACCTGCTTTCACTGTCATAGGCATTGATGTCTACACCTTTGCGATGAACCAGCGCGACGATCTCGCGGCTGGCTGCCGCATTTCCGGCAAGCACCATCAGCAGCGTACGCCCATGCTGCGCCTTCAAACGCGGATCAGCCCCTTTGGACAACAGGTATTTGAGAATAGCCATGTGCCCGCGCTCCGCCGCATAGAACAACGCGGTATAACCCATCTTGTCCTGCACATTGAGCCTGGCACCTTTGGACAGCAGCTTCTTTACCAACGGTAAATGTCCATGGTCGGCTGCAAACATCAATGCCGTCTTGCCATCGAGGCTGGCCTTATTGACCTCTGCGCCTTTGTCGATCAATAACGCGGCGATTTCCGGCTTGTTGGTCGCACAGGCAATCAACAGTGGTGCGTAACCAAACTTGTCCTGCTTGTTCAATACACTGGCTGGTATCGTCGTGGTTTGCAACAGCTTGATATCGTCACTGGCAATCGCCGTATGCAACGCCGCAAGATCGATCTTGCCGGCCGCCCATGCCGACACCGCCGAGAATAACACAACGACACAGAGAACTCTTATTATCAAACTGCTACGCATTTCTTATTCTATGTACGTCAAGCCATGGACAGGCAGTGCCAGGCCGCAAACCGTGTAACGGGCATTATCCCATCCTGTCGTGTGCACACCGGATGGCGAAGTACCCACTACCCCATTTGCGACTGAATATAATTCTGCAGGCCGACCTTGTCGATCAAACCAAGCTGCTGCTCCAGCCAGTACGTATGGTCTTCCTCAGTATCCTTCAACAGCCCTTCCAGGATCTCACGGGTCTGGTAATCCTGGCGGGCCTCACAAACCGCGATCGCCTGTTTCAATCCCGCGACCACACTGAGTTCGTAGGTCAGGTCATTATGCATCATCTCGCTGACGTCTTTGCCGATTTTCAGTGCCTCGCGCGACGCCACGTCAGGCATGCCCTCCAGGAACAGGATACGCTCCACCAACCTGGCCGCATGCTCGAGTTCTTCCTCCGACTCGTGCTTCAGGCGTTCATACAACTTTTCCATTCCCCAGTCCTGGTACATGCGCGAATGGATAAAATACTGGTCGGCTGCCGACATTTCACGTGTCAACAGCCCATTCAGTGTCTCTATGACTTCCTGATCACCTTTCATCGTCACCCCTGCCTAGTCATCCATCATCGACTGCAAATAATTCTGCAGCCCGGTTTTACTGATCAAATCGCGCTGTGTCTCCAGCCAGTCTACATGCTCTTCGTTTTCTTCCAGGATCCCCTCGAGCAACTCTCTGCTGACATAATCCTGTTCCGTTTCACAGCAGGTCACCGCCTCGACCAGCCCCTGCCGGGTTTGCGTTGCCATCTCAAGATCACAGCGAATTATTTCTGCGGCATCCTCGCCGATATACAATTTGCCAAGATCCTGCAGGTTGGGCAAAGCCTCTAGAAACAGAATGCGGCTCATGAGGCTGTCCGCGTTTTTCATGGCCCTGATCGAGGCTCCATACTCCTTGCTGTCGAGTGCCGACAAGCCCCAGTTGCGGCACATCCGTGCATGCAGAAAATACTGGTTGATCGCGGTAAGCTGATGTTTCAACGCTTGGTTCAGGGTCTGGATTACTGTCGGGTTACCTTTCATGATCGTCCTTCTAGTCAGCCCAGCCCGTCTTTCTCACCACCGTTCGCCGCAAGACGGCCCCATGGCGCTGTCCGCCACCCGGGCCGCACCCTTCCGCTGTCTCGCTGCAGGAATGCGGGCTAAATTCAACAGAACGAGTATGGTCGCCCAGAACCGGGGCAAATTCAAGGAAAACTAATAAGATATTGAATGGAAACAATTTTATAAGGCCGCCAAACAGCCGGGAAGACACCAGCACCAGATATGGATGCTATTGACAATCATTCTCATTTAAGTATATAATAGCTTACTGTAATAGCTGATCACTGAATCGTTATCACGTTCAGTAATCATCCGAGGTCTAAGAATTCGTTAGGTAAAATTCGATGTACGTTTGTATTTGCAACCAAGTCACCGACAAAGACATACTGAAGGCCGTTGAAAACGGTGCCAATTCGCTCAAAGACCTGGCCAACGAACTGAAGGTCGCAAGTTGTTGCGGACGCTGCGCGACCTGTGCCAAGGGCCTGTTGCAGCAGCACAAGAAGTAGCCTCCACACCCGCTATTCGATCCCGTGTTCACGCGTGGCACGGAAACTGATTTCCGGCCAGCGCTCCATCGCCAGCTCGAGGTTGACCCGGCTGGGTGCAATATAAGTCAAGCAGTCACCATGGTCCAATGCCAGGTTCTCCGCGTTCCGGCTCCTGAATTCTTCCAGTTTCTTTGGATCCTCCGCTTCGATCCAGCGTGCCGTTGTAACATTGACATTCTCGAACCCGCAATCGACGTTATATTCATCTTTCAAGCGGTAAGCGACCACGTCGAACTGCAGCACTCCGACCGCTCCCACGATCAGGTCATTGTTCTTAAGCGGCTTGAACAACTGCGACGCCCCCTCTTCGCAGAGTTGTTCCAGTCCTTTTTGCAGTGCCTTCATCCGCAACGGGTCACGCAGCACGACCCGCCGGAACAGCTCCGGCGCAAAGTTCGGAATCCCGGTAAACTGCAGCTTTTCACCCTCAGTAAAGGTGTCGCCGATCTGGATCGATCCATGATTGTGCAGGCCGATGATATCGCCGGCATAGGCCTCCTCGACCTGTTCCCGGTCACTGGCCATAAAAGTGATCGCGTTCGAGATTTTCACGTCCTTGGCAATCCTGACATGGTGAATCTTCATGTGCTTGCGATACTGACCCGAACAGATACGCAGAAAGGCGATACGATCACGGTGCTGCGGATCCATATTCGCCTGGATCTTGAACACGAACCCGCTGAACTGCTGTTCACTCGCGGTGACCTCGCGGCTCAGTGTCGGGCGTGGCAACGGTGACGGCGCATAGTCGACAAAGGCATCGAGCAGTTCCTTGACGCCGAAATTGTTGATCGCCGACCCAAAGAAAACCGGTGTCAGTTCCCCGCGGCGGTAAGCCTGCTGATC
>JALUUZ010000262.1 GCA_027021095.1 Gammaproteobacteria bacterium | reverse complement strand
ACCGGTAAACCTGGTCTTCCTGATCGATGTGTCCGGTTCGATGCAGTCCCGGGACAAGATCGGGCTGCTCAAGTCCGGGTTCAGAATGCTGGTGAAAAAACTGCGGCCTGTCGACAAGGTGTCGATCGTGGTCTATGCCGGTGCATCGGGCGTGGTGCTGCCGCCGACACCGGGCAGCGACAAGGAAACGATTCTCGAGGCGATCGACTCGCTGCGGCCTGGTGGATCGACCAATGGTGCAGCCGGGATCAAGCTCGCTTACCAGATGGCAAAGCAGCATTTTGTCCGCGGCGGGGTCAACCGTGTGATCCTGGCCACCGACGGGGATTTCAATGTCGGTGTGGTCGACCACAATGCGCTGATCGACTTGATCAAGCACAAGAGAAAATCCGGTATCGGCCTGACGGTGCTGGGTTTTGGAACGGGTAATTACAATGACCGCCTGATGGAACAGCTGGCCGACCATGGCAACGGCAACTACGCCTATATCGACAATCGCCGTGAAGCGCGCAAGGTGCTGGTCCAGCAGTTGTCTTCGACCTTGTTGACGATTGCCAAGGATGTCAAGCTGCAGGTCGAGTTCAACCCGGCGGTCGTGGCGGAGTACCGGTTGATCGGTTATGTCAATCGCAAGTTGCGCCGTGAAGATTTCAACAATGACAAAGTCGATGCCGGCGAGATCGGTGCCGGGCATACGGTGACTGCACTGTACGAGATCACACTGCAGGACAGCAGCAAGCGCAAACTGCCGCCGCTGCGCTACGGTACGCGCAAGCCGGCCCCGCGCGGTTCGACACGGGAACTGGCGTTTATCAAAGTCCGTTACAAGAAGCCGGGAGGTCATCGTAGTGTATTGTTGCGGCAGCCTGTCTATACCAGAAATATCAAGGAGTCCGTGGCACAGGCGAGCAACAACTTCAGGTTCTCGGCAGCGGTCGCGGCGTTCGGGCAGAACCTGCGCGGAGGCCGTCAGACCGGCCGCTTCGGCTACGACCAAGTGATTCGGCTTGCACGTTCGGCGTTGGGTTCCGACCGGTACGGCAACCGGCGTGAGTTCCTGAAACTGGTCAGGACCGCTAAAAGGATCGATGCCCGTTCGACACGGCATCCCGAGCAGGTTTCTTCCATCAGTGAATGAGCCAGGTTCGTGTAACCCAGGGAAGGGTTACACCTTATCGCATGGAAACCAGGGTGCGCGATGCGCACCCGCAACCATGTCGGTATGCAAGACAAGCCTGGATAGCTCACCTGGTGTGCACAACACACGTCTACGACGTGGTTCTCGGATCGGTAAGTTGTTCGAGATCGACGATATCCCAGCGGCCGTTGTTGCGATACAGGCGTTTGCGCTGGTGCGGGTAGTCCGCCACGTCCTGCGCGAGGCGCTGGCCCATGACCAGGCAGACTAGCCCGCATTGCTCACCACCCTTCTACTGCGACGGCGCAATGGCACGCCCTCTCTCCGTCTCGCGACGAACAGTGGTGAAAAACACGGGCAAGCCTGGATTTCGAACAACGGTTTAGCGTACATCTGTTTTCTGCCGGTGGATTGATTTTGAAATAACGGCCACAGCATAGCCCCGGCTGCACAAGCTGTACAGGTACAGATCGGACAAAATAATGCCGGTACAGCCTGTCGTGTCAGTGGTCCCCGGTACCACGGGAATCATGGTCAGGCATCATCCGGCTTGGTTTTCAGCATCGACTCACGTAGCGAAAAGTCCTCGAACCAGTCGTTTAACGCCGGACAGTGTGTACGCCAGTCTAACTCGGCAAGACGAAAATCCAGGTAACCCAGCGTGGCGCCGAGTGCAAGTTGTGCCAGTGACAGCGGCGCAGGCAGTGTACCGAGGTTTTCCTCGCAGTATTGAAGCGCGCGCAGGATCTGGGTTTCCCATTGTGCGATCCAGGTGGTGGATCGTTCATTGGCCGGCCGGCGCCGTTCCATCACGATGTTGTAGCTGGCATCGAGGATGCCATCGCACAGCGCCTGCCAGCGCAGTACGCTCCAGCGGGCCTCGCCGACCGGCGGAATCAACCTGGCCGTCGGGTGCAGGGTGTCGAGATATTCGCAGATTACCGGGCTGTCATACAAGGCGGTCTGATCACCAGTAATCAATGTCGGGATTTTGCTCAACGGGTTGGCCGCGATCAGTTCCGGGTTCTCTTCGAACGGGTTGCATGGCAGCATGGCGACTGTGCTCGCGAGGCCGGTTTCATACAGCAGCAGCCTGACTTTGCGTGAATAAGGCGATGTCTTCGAATAATAGAGTTTCATAGTCTGTTTTCTGCTTTGGTCAACGAGTGAAAAGGCAGACCTGCCGTCGGCCATTCATCCATACTAGCGCTTTTCGCCCGATAAAAGTAGCCCCGTTCGCCTGTACTGCGCACCGTTTCGTTCCTGTTGACGGCATACCCCCTTTTTTGTCAGTACAG
>JALUUZ010000261.1 GCA_027021095.1 Gammaproteobacteria bacterium | reverse complement strand
CAAGTGCAGGTCGCCATGGCATTCGATGACATGCCGGGTTTCTTTGCGCTGTAGAAAATCCTGCTTGTGCTGCTGGTATTCATTTTCACACCAGTGATCCAGGTTTGTAAGTGTGTCAGCCTGGTCAGCTGGGACAGCGTGCTTGAGTGCATCCAGTGTTTCGCGTACCGGGGCGTAGATCGCGCGGGAGCTGCCATAGGGGCTGGTCAGCGCGGCCCCAGGCAGTTTGTCGATCCAGGTGGCCAGTTGTGTGGCCAGGTCGAGGAGATGCATCGCTTGCAGGCGGCCTGCGGCAAGCAGTTCGTCGAAGCACTGACGGTGGTCGAAGCGTTGCATTTTTACAGCGTAGTCGACCGGTGTGCCGTCTGCTCCGCAGAGAGTGACCACGCCAGTATAGAGTTTTTCCGCAAAACGCCGGTTGAGACGGTATTCTTCGTAGCAGAAATACTTTCTTTGAGAAAGCGTCGAAAAATCCAGGAATCCGGGGTTGACCGGTTTTTTTATCTTGTAGGCGTTGTCCGCAGTCAGAATTACCCAGGAGATGTGGGTCTCCCTGGTTTCGACCTGCGCAGGTGAAAAGCCTTCTTGGGCTGCAAGCAGCCGGATCAAGCTGTCAAGGTGGGATGAGGTTAAGGTCATAGCGTTGATTCTATCGGTTTTTACCGTTAGGACCTTGATCTGGAACAAATGCTTAAAAGAATCAGTGATCCGCCGCTAGCAGTATAAGCCATTTGTTTATTTCCATCGCTCCTGTTTTGCAGAGTGAAGAGACAGTGTTCAAGCCAACGACCACGGTATAAGAATGTACAAGAAATGCGCCCGTCTATTGGAAATGGCAGGTTTTTGCAGACTGTCCATCAAAGCCAGGATCTGGCTTTCCTTCGCGGTGCTTGGCGGCCTGATCCTGGCGATCGGATTGGATATACATTACAGCCAGAAACAGATGGACTCGTCGGTCAGGCACCTGATCGGCAAGGCCTATCCGCTGATGGAGGCTTCTCTGCGCTTGGACATTCAGTTACAAAAGGTCTCCTCGTCGATGGGTTACTACCTGCTGACCCTGGAGAAGTCTCACAGGAAGAATACCGAATATTACCTGCGGGGGATGAAGGAAACCTTGGGGTTGCTCGAACGCCGGATGTCGCAATGGAATCACGACGATGCCAGGAAGTCTATCGACAGAATAAGACATGGCCTGCGGAAGCTCGAATACCACAAGCAGCGGCTTTTTTCACTGGTTGAGAAAAGACATGAAAAGTATCCGGTGCTGGTGGTTTCCAACAAACAGCTGAATCCGCTGGTCAAAGCAGTAGCGCACAGCCTGACAGTCCTGGCGGAGACACTGTATGAAGAGGTGATGCAGGTGGACCAGGGTGTGTCGACGGAAGGCGGGCTAGGCACGCGCGAGATTGAAAGAAAGCTGGCGTTGTTGCGGGATGTCTATGAGCTGCGACGGGACTGGTTTTATGTCGTGATCAACTATAGCAGCTATCTCAGCTACCGCAGCCGCAACAATATCAGCAATATCGAGATTTACCGAAGCCGGATCAACACACTGCTGGAGAAAATAAAAGCACAGCGCCCGGTGCTTGGGCTCGAGGCACGCCATGAAGTAGACAAGATAGAATCAGGACTCAACCAGTATTTCAGTATCGCCTCACGGATGATCAAGCTGCACAGCTCCAAGAAATGGCGCACGGACTTGTACCAGACCAACAACCAGGTGACTCCATTGTACAATAAGATAGACGCTGTGCTGGGCGAATTCAATGCGGACCTGCGCTCGATCATCGATCTGGGCTCGGCGTCGTTGTTGAAGCGTATGCGCCAGCACAGCCGCCGTGGCCTGGCGCTGGTGCTGCTTGGTGTGGTCATTGCGTTTGTGATCGTGGTGTTGCTGGTGATCACCGTCCTCAACAGGCTGGACAGGACCGTCAGCGCGATGAGCGAGATTGCCGATGGGGGTGGCGATCTTTCTCACCGTTTGGATGAATCCGGTTACGATGAATTGAGCAGCCTGGCCAAGGCGTACAACCGCTTTGTGCAAAAGATCGAGGGTGTCGTCGAATTGACGATCAAGTCTTCTTACACGCTGGCACAGGAAAGCCAGTCATTGAGTTTGTATACGCAGGAGACCGAGCAGGGAGTGACGGCCCAGGCGCAGGAGACCAGGCGCATTGCCGAATCGATTCGTACTATCAGCGCGAAAATCGGCGAGATCGCAGAGAATGCGACCAGTGCGGCGGAGTCTGCAGCGGATTCCAGGGACAAGGCACAGCAAGGCAAGGTGGTCGTTGCCAATACAGTGAGTATGATCCACGAACTGGCGGACGATGTCGGCCAGGCCGCCGAGTCGATTCAATTGCTTCAGGCTGAGGGTGGCAGGATCGGCAGTGTGCTGGGGGTGATCAACGAGATTGCGGATCAGACCAATCTGCTGGC
>JALUUZ010000260.1 GCA_027021095.1 Gammaproteobacteria bacterium | reverse complement strand
CAGGAAGTCATCCAGAGCCTGACGCCGGGCCAGGCGCTGATCAAGGTCGTGCAGGACGAGTTGATCGATACCATGGGGCACTCCAGCAGCGGGCTGAATTTCAATACCCAGCCTCCAGCGGTCATCCTGATGGCGGGGTTGCAGGGTGCGGGAAAAACCACGACCGTCGCGAAACTGGCGGTCTATCTGCAAGAATTGAAGAAATCGGCGTTACTGGTCAGTTGTGATATCTATCGCCCGGCGGCGATCGAGCAGCTGAAGACGCTGGCGGCCCAGGTCGGCGCCGAGTTTTTTCCCAGCGCTGTCAATGAGGACCCGGTGAAGATTGCCAGGAATGCAATCGCTGAAGCAAAAAAACGGCACATCGATACCGTGATCGTCGACACCGCCGGGCGTCTGCACATCGACGAGCAGATGATGAGTGAAATCAAGAAGATTCATGCGGCGATCGAGCCGGTGGAAACGCTTTTCGTCGTCGACAGCATGACCGGCCAGGATGCGGCCAATACGGCAAAGGCGTTCAATGACGCGTTACCGTTGACAGGGGTGGTGCTGACCAAGGCGGATGGTGACGCGCGTGGCGGGGCGGCGTTGTCGGTAAGGTTTATTACCGGCAAACCGATCAAGTTCATCGGCGTGGGCGAAAAGACCGACGCGTTGGAGGTGTTCCACCCGGACCGTATCGCCTCACGTATTCTTGGCATGGGCGATATACTGACGCTGGTCGAGGAAGCCCAGCGCAAGGTGGACCAGAACAAGGCCAAGAAGCTGGCCAAGAAACTGAAAAAAGGCAAGGGCTTCGACCTGGAGGACTTTCGCGAGCAGATGCTGCAGATGAGCAACATGGGGGGTGTGGCCGGCATGCTCGACAAGATTCCCGGCCTGTCGTCGGTCCCGCAGGCCGCCAAGGCACAGATCGACGATACCCAGATCAAGCGCACGATCGCGATCATCAACTCGATGACCAGGAAAGAACGGCGTTTTCCGGCGTTGATCAAAGGATCGCGTAAGAAAAGAATTGCCGCCGGCAGCGGAATGCAGGTCCAGGATGTCAACAGGTTACTGAAACAGTTTATGCAGATGCAGAAGATGATGAAGAAAATGTCCAAGGGCGGGATGAAAAACATGATGCGGATGATGCAAGGCAAGTTTCCAGGCGGAGGCCCCGGTGGCGGGATGCCGTTTTAAGGTGGACTGCCGTTGTTTGACGCATGATCGTTCTGTTGACTGACTTTTCAGTGCATGACCCTTATATCGGACAGGTCAAGGCAGCGATCTACCATACCGCCGCGGACGTAAAAGTCATCGACCTGTTTTCGAATCTGCCCCCGTTCAATGTCGAGGCCGCGGCCTACCTGCTGCCGGCCTATGCTGCCGGATTTCCGCCGGCAACCGTTTTTCTTTGCGTCGTCGATCCTGGTGTTGGCAGTGCGCGTCAGCCGTTGATGGCCAAGCTGGATGACTGCTGGTTCGTTGGTCCGGACAACGGTCTGTTCGGTATTCTGGCGCGGCGCAGCAGGCACGCGGAATGGTACCGGGTTCGCTGGCGTCCCCAGTCCTTGTCCAACAGTTTTCATGGGCGTGACCTGTTTGCACCGGTCGCGGCGATGCTGGCGAGTGGCAGGATGCCGGCGTGTGAACCTTGTCCGGCACCGACCGAGATGACGCAGGATTGGCCAGATGATTTGTCCAAGGTAGTGTATATCGATCACTATGGTAACGTGATTACCGGCCTGCGTGCGGTAAACATTGCTGTGCAAACCCGCTTCTCATACAATGGACGGCTACTCAGTCATGCCCGGGTTTTCTCTGACGTCGAGCGTGGTGAGTCGTTCTGGTATTGTAATGCCAATGGACTGGTGGAGTTTGCAGTGAACCAGGGCAGTGCGGCAGCGGTGTTGAATGCAGCTGTCGGCGAAAGTTTTGCCACAGCGTAGGGAGAGCCTGCGGCAAGCAAAGTCTCTCTGACGTGCTTGCTGCAATGGCTGTCCGTGGGTCCACAGCCCGGGTGTACCGGCTAGCAAAGGTAGAACGCATGACTCTACTCAATAAAGGCATACTGGCAGGCGCAGCGGTTATGCTGCTGACAGTCATCGGTGCACTGTTGTTGTTCAAGAATGAAATGGTGATCATACAGTTGACGGCCAAGGAGATAGAACAACGACTCGGCAAACGGTTGCCCTACGAGAAAAGGCTGCCGTTGTCTGCACGCCTGGTCGCCAGTAACCCGCGGGTCAGTCTCACCGAGGGCAGCCAGGCAGTTCGCTTCGGCATCGACGTGGCCGTGGAAACCAGTGGTTTCTTTACCACCAGTTCAGCGTTGAAAGGCGTGTTCGATCTCAGCAGCGGGGTCAGTTACCAGCCGAAAAATTTTACTTTTTACCTGCACAAGCCCCGTGTCGTCAGTGTGCAGTTCACTGGTACTTCAGGGCGTACCGCCAAGAA
>JALUUZ010000259.1 GCA_027021095.1 Gammaproteobacteria bacterium | reverse complement strand
GCCGAAAACGGCTGGCACTGGATCGGTGCCGCGGCGGAATTCAAACGGGACTATTACGCGCTGCCTTGGCCGTGTTTGCGCGGGCAGCACCAGCTTCAGAACGCGGCTGCGGCAGTCGCCGTGGCCGAGCTCAACGCGGCGCGTTTTCCATTGTCGACTGCGGCGATTCGTCAAGGGGTGGGTGCAGCCCAGCTGCACGGACGCTTCGAAGTGCTGCCGGGAACACCGGAAGTGATCCTCGATGTTGCCCACAATCTGCAAAGTGCCAGGGCATTGGCGCACAATCTCAGTGTACACCGGTACCAGGGCCGGAGCCGGGCAATCTTCGCGCTGATGAAGGACAAGGATATCGACGCGATCCTGGGCGAAGTCTGGGAGCAGATCGATGACTGGTACCTCGTCGCGTTGGATGATCCCCGGGCGATGGACCTGAAGAGCATCCAGACCCATGTCAGGGCGCGGAAGTTGCATGGTGAATTAGTCGAATTCGGTGATGCCGCGTCGGCCTGTGAGTATGTTCGCAGCAACGCGGGCACCGGTGACAGGATCGTGGTGTTTGGTTCTTTTGTGCTGGTCGGCGAGGTTGGAAAAATCTGGCCCACGGTGGGTCGATAGCGGCAGCGGCAAAGAGATAGTTTTTCCATGCCTGCTATATTACAATTATTTTATAGCTTCTGATTGATTCAGGCCTACGGACGGGTTGAAAAAATCGATCGCTGTTCGGTTCAAGCTGTATTCAACGATTACCCGGGGATTGACGTGGAAATCATGCTGAAGCAGCGCCTGGTGGGCGCTGCGATGATCATCGCACTTGCTGTCGTTTTGATCCCGATGATTCTGGATGGTGCCGGGCTGCATGTCATTCCCGATATTCCACAGACACCGCGCTATGTGTCGAAAGCGGTTCCAAAGACGATCCGGGTGAATCACCACCAGGTGCCCAGGCCGGTCAGCCGGCGCGTCGTCGTGTCGCATAAAAAACCGTCAACCCAGACCATGCCCGGTGCCGCTGACACGGTGACCAGGGATGCCGGGGCAGGACTGCGCAAGCACAAGCAGGCAGACAAGACCGCCGCGGCCCGGGTCAGCAGCAGACTGCCGGACGATGGCAAGGTGCAGAACAAAACCAGGAAATGGGTAGTGCAGGTTGCAAGTTTCCGGCAGCGGGGGAATGCACGTATCCTGAAGCATAAGTTGCAGAAGGCCGGTTTTGCCGTGTTTATTCAACGTACAGCCGGTAAGTCGGGCAGTAAACCTGTGTACCGTGTCAGAATCGGTCCCGAGCAGGATCAGGCCAGGCTCAAGCAGATCCTTGAGCGCCTGAAGCAGCAGGCCAGGCTGAATGGCTATGTGGTTGTGCTTCAATAGAAGATCACAGCGCAGCCTTTGTAAACTAACGAGTAGCGTGACTGGTGTCGTCCTGTTAAGGCGGCATTCAGCCGGCAGTTATATCCTGTAGTCAGGCGAGTGGCTGGACGAGGCACCGAATCGATCGCAGCCAGTCGGTTTTCGTCTCAACGTGCTTGCATTTACCAATCCGAGGGAAAAAGGATGAGTTTGACAACGGTAGATATCGTAATCTTCGTGATCGTGTTTTTGTCAGTGGTTGTCAGTATCATTCGCGGCTTCGTCAAAGAAGCGATGTCGGTCGTGATCTGGGTGTTGGCCGTGGTGGTGGCGGCAAAATATTACGGTCATATGGATGCCAAGCTGATCAAGGTAATCTCTTCGCCGTCTGTGCGCCTGGTGTCTGCTTTCGTGATTCTGTTCGTTGCCACCCTGTTTGTCGGCGCGATCGTCAACCGGTTTCTGGGTGCGGTGATCAAGAGCACCGGCCTGAGTGGGACCGACAAGGTGCTCGGAGCGGTGTTTGGTGTGGCGCGTGGTATCCTGATCGTTGTCGCCCTGGTCGTGCTCGCGGAATATACCATTCCGCAGGAGAACTGGTGGAAGCAGTCGATGTTCATGGAACAGATCCAGGGGTTGACCGCATGGCTGAAACAGGCGCTGCAGTCCGGGATGAACATAAAGTCTGCACTGTTATATGATCTGCGCGTTCCATTGCAGTGACCGGGCCAAGGTGGTGCAGTGAGGCGGGTGAAGGGCGGTCCTCGCCGGCTCACGCGCAGGGCGGGGACATGCGCGGTGCAGGACAAATAGACGCGCGGACGAATTTCTTACCAGTTCCGGTAACAATCCTGTACCGGTTTGCCGTATAATAGGCCAGACGATCGGTTTGAACGGGGCATGGTATGTGCGGAATAGTTGGGCTGGTTTCCAGCCAGGCGGTAAACCAGGAAATTTACGAGGCTTTGACGGTATTGCAGCACCGGGGACAGGATGCCGCCGGTATTATCACCGCGAACAAGGGCCGGTTGTTTTTGCGCAAAGGTAACGGCCTGGTACGCGATGTGTTCCGCACCGAACATATGATCCGCCTGCAAGGCAAC
>JALUUZ010000258.1 GCA_027021095.1 Gammaproteobacteria bacterium | reverse complement strand
GGCCCGATCGACCGCTTTGCCTCCTTTGTCGTGCGCCGGCGCAAACCGATCATGTGGTCGATGCTGCTGTTCGTCACTACCCTGGTCTCCTTCGTGCCCAAAAACGAGCTCAATGACATCTTCCTGGAGTACTTCGACAAGCGGATCCAGATCCGCAACGACATGGACTACACCACGAAAAACCTGACCGGCCTGTACCAGATCGAATACTCCGTCGACTCCGGAAAACCCGGCGGCCTGAAAAACCCGGCATACCTGCGCGAGGTGGAGCGCTTCGTCGACTGGCTGCGGAAACAGAAAGAAGTACTGCATGTCTTTACCTTTCTCGACACGCTGAAACGGATCAACAAGAGTATGCACAACGACGATCCGAAGTGGTACAAACTACCGGATACCGAAGGCATGGCGGCCGAATACATGTTTATGTATGAAAATTCGGTACCGGCCGGGTTCGACCCGAAAAACCAAGTGGACATAGGCTACCAGACCACGCGGGTGACATTGAACACGGTCACCATGTCGACCAAGCAGATGATCCGCTTCGAACAACGGGTCCAGAACTGGCTGAAGCAAAACGCCAAGCTGATCGTCAAGGCCGAAGGCACCGGGCCGACGATGATGTTCTCACATACCAGCCGGCGCAACATCGTCAGCATGCTGGAAGGCACGACGATCGCACTGATCCTGATCTCGATGATCCTCGTCTTCGCGTTCCGTTCGCTGAAGATAGGGCTGCTCAGCATGGTACCGAACCTGATCCCGGCCGCCATGGGCTTTGGCATCTGGGGAATCTTCAGCGGCCAGGTCGGCCTGGCACTGTCGGTGGTCTCCGGCATGACCCTTGGCATCGTGGTCGATGATACGGTCCATTTTCTAAGCAAGTACCTGCGTGCACGCCGTGAACAGGGGGCGAGTGCGGCCGACTCGATCCGTTACGCGTTTCACAGTGTAGGCTATGCGCTGATCACGACTTCTATTGTATTGACGGCTGGTTTCCTTATACTAGCCTTGTCGGCCTTCAAGCTGAACGCTGACATGGGCCTGTTGACCGCCATTGTCATCGGCCTTGCACTGCTGGCAGACTTTTTGTTCTTACCCACTCTACTCATGCTGTTTGAGGGAAACAAAAATGAAAATCCAAGCTGAACTGCTCCTGTTCGTCTTGTTGACCACAGCCCTGGTCAACCCGGTCCTGGCGGACAAGAAAGGATACGAAATCGCCAAAAAGTCCGATACACTCGACAACGGCTGGAAGGACTCCACCTCAACGCTGGTCATGATCCTCAGAGACAGGCAGAAGCGCGAAGTCACCCGCAAGATCCGCAACAAGACCATGGAAGTACCGGGTGACGGCGACAAAACCCTGATCGTGTTCGATGCACCGCGTGATCTCAAGGGCACCAAGTTTCTCAGTTACACGCATGTCAACCGGCCGGACGACCAGTGGCTGTATCTGAACTCACTGAAACGGGTCAAACGGATCTCGTCGAACAACAAGTCCGGCCCTTTTATGGGCAGCGAATTCGCCTACGAGGACGTGGCCTCTCAGGAATTGGACAAATACGAGTACAAGTACCTCGGCGACGAAAAGGTCAACGGCATCGACTGCTATAAACTGGAACTGACCCCGACCTACAAATATTCGGGGTACAATAAAATGATTGCCTGGTACAACAAGAAAACCTACCGGGTCGTCAAGATCGATTACTACGACCGCAAGGACGCGCTGCTGAAGACGCTGACATTCAGCGGTTACCGGAAATACCTGGGCAAATATTACCGTGCCGACAAAATGGAGATGGTCAATCACCAGACCGGGAAATCGACCGTGTTGCTGTACAAAAATTACAAGTTCGGCAACGGCTTCGATGACAGTGACTTCGATCTCAATGCGCTGCGGCGGGCGCGTTAGGAATCATCCCCGATGTACAGGCACGCTGCGCTGCTTTGCCTCCTGTTGCTGCTGGCATGGAGTTTTTCCGCTGCCCGGGCCGGCAAGACACAGATCGCCGGCGAAATGGGACTCGAAGCCAGGCTGTTTCGGGACAGCCCGGCAGATTCACGCCAGAAAGGCGATAACCTGTCACTTTATCTGAAGCCCGAGTTCTACCGGAAATTCTCCAAGAGCTGGTCAGTGACCTTCCGGCCGTTTATTCGCCTCGATCAGCATGACAAGCAACGCAGTCACCGGGACATCCGCGAACTGATGTTTCACAAGGTTGCCAAGACCTGGGAGCTCAAACTCGGGATCAGCAAGGTGTTCTGGGGGGTGACCGAGACCCAGCACCTGGTGGACATCATCAACCAGACCGATGCGGTCGAGGCACCGGACGGCGAGGAAAAACTCGGTCAGCCGATGTTGAACCTGATCCTGAAACGCAAATGGGGAACCACGAGCCTGTTCGTACTGCCTTATTTCCGTGAACGTACCTTTCCAGGCTACCGCGGCAGGCTGCGCACCATTCCACTGGTGGATACGACACGGCCCTTGTACGAATCGAAAGACGGGCAAAACAATATCGACTACGCGGTACGCTGGTTTAAAACCATCGGCCCCTGGGACATCGGCCTGTCACATTTCAACGGCACCAGCCGCATTCCCGATTTCGTCGCGGGAACCAACGCCAGCGGTGAAGCGGTGCTGATCCCGTTCTATAAACAGATGAACCAGACCGGGCTCGATCTGCAGCTGACCAAGGGAAGCTGGCTGTGGAAACTCGAAGTCATTCACCGGCGTGACAAAGGATCGACCTACGCGGTGACTCCCTATACTGCGTTGACCGGCGGTTTTGAATATACCAGGACCGGCGTTTTCAAGACCCGTGCGGACCTTGGCTTACTCGTCGAATACCTCTACGACGACCGTGATGACCCGACCAAGACCCCGTTCGACAGTGACGTGATGTTCGGTGCACGGCTGACGTTCAACGATGTCGCGTCGACCCAGCTGCTTGGCGGTATCGTGCTCGATACCGGCACCAGCGAACGTGCCTATTTCGTCGAATTCAGCCGGCGCATAGGCCAGTCCTACAAGCTCGCGGTGGAAGCCCGGATCAGTTCCAATGCCGGCCCGGCAAGTCCGCTCTACTCGCTCCGCAACGACGATATGCTGCAGATCGAATTCATCAAGTACTTCTGAAATGTGAACCAGTCAGTGTTTTCGATCACTGACCACAAATTCCGTGTAGACGATCAAGCTAAACGACTGTTTTCCGTTTACTTTCCGGCTGCAGCCCGGACTGCGCCATACGCCTATTTCCCCTTTAATACTGGCAGAACTGATCTATACTGCATAAAGAAGCCTTGAATCGGGCCTGCATCAAAAGGTTTTGACAAAAACACTGAAAAAACGCTAAACCAGGGACTCTTCAAGCAACCGGCACAGTCACTGTACCAGGTCGCTGAATTTTGACCAAGCGTCTCATCTAAAACAGACAAGTAATCGACCGGGTACTGCCTGTTTGTATGTTTTTTATTGAGAATCAATATGTTGTTTCTTAGTTCCAGCAGACTGGACACAGTAACAGGGAAAAAGACGCTACGTAGTCGTTATCTTCACATTGCGTTTCTGATCACCTTTGTCCTGTTGAGTTGTGCGCTCTCGTTACAGCTGTATGTCTCATTCAAATCGCAGCAAAGCGCACGGGCACTGGAAAAACAAAGTAACCGGCTGCACCAGATCACCGTGCTGCAATTGGCGCTGGCGAACGGTGACACGCTCATCGACAGTCACCTGCTCAAGCCCTCGGCAAAGTCCATCGGTAAATGGAACAGGCAATTTGCACTCATCAGCGCTTCGCTGGCAGCCCTGAAGAACGCCCACTGGAACAGCGACACAGCGCGCCAGATACAACTGCTGGAACAGGACCTGCTGGCACTCAACCGCCATACCTTGCGGCTCATTGCACTACCGCTGAGCATCAGCCGCCAGTATCCGGGCATTTTTCATGCACACACCAGAATGCTGCCCGCACATCAACAATTTCTCAGTGCTGTCAACAAGGCATTGGCCGAGCTGGAATCCGAGTCCCATCACACTGCCAACGACCTGTTTCACAGGAACCTCAGCCTGGCACGCAGCTACTGGCTGCAGGCGGTCGGACATTTTCGCATGTACCTCGTGATCCGCCTGAGCTCGATGGCTCCCAGTCTGTCCTCCAGAACACAACTGGCCAACAGCGAAGCCTACCAGGAAGCGGTAGACGGCTTGATTAAAAAAATGCTGCTTGAAAGCGGACTGGAGAAAAACGCCCGCTACCTCGGACTCGACCTCAGGAGTTCGCTGCGGCAGATGGCTGCTGCCGCCGCCAGGTGGAGCCGCTACTACCAGCAGGTCAAAAAGCTCAATTCGGACAGGTACTGGCGTCGTGACCAGATCATCCGTGCGAACAAACTGCAACCGCTGAAAATGCGGATCGACAGGCGTCTGCAGCACCTGGTCACTGTCATCGACAAGCTGTCGAAAACAAGTCTCGCCAGTGTCAGTCAGACCGCGAATGAGATTATCGTCACACTCTGGGTGCTGACCGCGCTGGGGCTGGTCGTGATTATCATTGCCTACCGCTATTTCGACTCCAGGGTTCTGCAGCCGGTCGCCCAGATCACCCAGGCCCTGAATGCCGAGGCCGTCGGCAAACACACCGACCGGCTGCCTGTGGCCAGTTTTTCGGAAACACAAAGCCTGGTCAACGCCTTCTCCTTTATGCGCAACCAGATACGCGTCCGCGAATCGATGCTGGAACACCAAGCCCTGCACGATACGCTGACCCAGCTGCCCAACCGTGCGCTGTTGGAAAACAGTATCGAACGGCTGATCAGGCAGGCCGACACCTCGACCAGGCTCGCTGTCCTGGTACTCGACCTGAATGAATTCAAAGAGGTCAATGATTCGTTGGGACACCATACCGGAGACCTGGTGCTCGAACAGGCCGCAGCGCGAATCAAGAACCTGTTATCGGCCGACGACATCGTCGCCCGTCTCGGCGGTGACGAATTCGCCGTACTGCTGCCGCACGCCGACCGCAACGAAGCCGTGCTGACCGCAGAAAAAATCGCACGCGCGATCGCCAACGCTTACATCGTCGACAATCATTCGCTGCATATCGGCGCCAGCATCGGGATCGCCCTCTTTCCACAACATGCGCACGACACCTCGTCCCTGCTCAAGGCGGCCGACGTAGCGATGTATATCGCCAAGCGCAGACACCAGGCCTGCTATGTCTACCACAGTCACTCAACCAACCGCCACAGTGCAGAACAAAACAGCATGGCGGCCGACCTGCGTACGGCGATCGCAGCCGGCCGTCTGCAGCTGTTGTACCAGCCGATCATCGCCCTGCACACGAACACGATCGCAGGAGCCGAAGTCCTATTAGGCTGGCAGCCTCAGCAGCAGGGACACATAGCGCCGGAAGACATCACCACGATGGCCGAACACCAAGGCTGCGCCCAGGAACTGATACAGTGGGTGCTGACCAACGCGCTGCGATCGATCGCCAAGCAGCGTTCGACGCTGGGCGCCGACTTCTATCTCAGCATCGATGTTTCGACCGTCAACCTGAAACAGCCGGACTTCAGCACACTGGTGCGCAATGCCCTGCAGGAAGCCGGGATCGACGCGGCTCGGCTGATGCTGGAGATACCTGAATCAGCCTTGGTTTCTGCCAACCGGCGTATAGCCGAACACCTTGACGCACTGCACGCGCTTGGCGTAAGACTCTCGGTCGACCACTTCGGTACCGGACTGTCATCGATCGTGCTGCTGAAACGCACTCCGCTTTCCTGTCTCAAGCTAGACAGTGAACTTACCGACGGTATCCATACGGACGAGGAAAAGGCCGTTATCGTGCATTCCATGATCGACCTTGCACACAATATCGGTCTCCAGGTGACCGCTGCCGGAATCGATGATCTACAGACATTGCAGCGGGTCGAAACGATGGGAACCGACAACGCGCAGGGTGATTACCTGTGCCGCCCTACTATGCTGACCGGACTGCCGCTGCAGTCCGGCGTTTATCACCCGTGCGAAGAACAAGCCGAGTCTTGACCGGCGATACCCCGGATGGCTGCCAGCCTACCAGCAGTTGCTCGAGGTGGCGGTTTTCGATCCGGTATGCGTCAACGAGAAGGTTGCACAGCTTGTGTCACCGGCCTGGCTGCCGGTCGCCGTTGCCGTCAGCGTATAAGTACTGGCAGTCAGCGTCGGCGCGGTGATCGTGTAATAGCCTTCGGGCGAAGTCCCATTGAAGGTACAACCGACGTAGGTATTGCTGTTGGTACGGCAGCGTTCCAATGTCTGTGCCGCATCCACCAGCGCTACCTTGGCATCGGACCGCCGTGCTTTTTGTGTCTGCTCCTTGTAGACCGGATAGCCGATCACCGAGACCAGCGCGATGATGCCTACCACGATCATCAGCTCGATCAGTGTAAAACCTTGTTGTGTCTTCACGACGATTACCTCCCTCGTTGTTCCGTGATCAATAGCTCTTTTCATACCAGTAGGTGCGCCCGGTCAGCTCACCGAAGTTCACCAGCGGACCCTTTTCCGGACCGATCAGCACGATCGGGCTCGAACCATTGTCCGGAAAAAACGGTGTGGGTGTCGGCGGAATACCGCCACGTGACAGGCTGACATAGCGGTCGGTCTTGGTCAGACTGGTATTGCTGCCAAGCGTATCCAGGTTGAGCACCGGTGTCGCATCCGCGATGTTCACCAGGTAACTGCGCCCGGCACCCTGCGCTGCCTGGCAGCCGGACACGGACCCGGTCGGCAGGTACGTGGTGAAAAGAATCTGGTTGTTGATCGTCACACTCTGCGACAGGGCTTTCTCGCCAGTACCCTCGAGCTTGATAAACCATCCCGACTTCGAAGCCAGGTCGGCCTGCGCGCTGCTCTGCTCGCTCGAAGTACCCTGGCCGATCAGGTTGGCTGTCGCATCATGCAAATTCGACTCGGTGATCGTCGTATAGCTCGACGGCGCCGAATAGACATCGGTGCTGGTAAACGAATAGAACCGGTCCTGCACCACGGTATCGAGCGGGTGCGCACGCCAGCCCGAGCCGATCGCGATGTTCAGCACCAGTGCATTGTTTTTCTTGATCAAGGACACATCCGGCGAATAGTAGAAACGCCGGTTGTCGGCCGCCGTGGTACCGGAAAAATCGGCTACGACCCCGCCGGTCACCAGCGAATTGGCGTTCTGGCCGTTGGCGATATCGAAGCGCCAGATCTGGCCGCCCATGTCACCAACCCACATCTGGTCGGCCAGTCCGTCCCCATTTACATCGAGTACACGGATATCGGACGGGATACTGTAGATCATCGACGAAAACACCTCGTCATGCCCGGCGCCACTCAATCCGCCTGACCACAACAGGGACCCGGTCTGCAGATCCACCATGTAGATCGCCCGGCCCTGTGTATCCGCGGTGCGCGTGACATAGGCATCCTGGTCCGGGTCGTAACCCCCGGCAAAGATCAACACGTCCTTGGCCGCGGTGTTGCCTATCTGGACCTTGGTGACGGTCGCCGCCGACCAGGTCTGGCCCAGTTCGGCAAAACCGCTGGTCACGCCGCCTTTGATGGTCCACAACAGTTTTGGATTGTTACGGTCGGTGACATCCAGCGCGTAATAGTTACGTCCGCCGCGCCGCATGCCGACGAACACATAGACCTTGTCACCGTCCAGCGGCTCGATCTGGTTGTCACCGTCGACGTCCTTGACATAGGTGGTAATGGCACCGTCCAGGCCGTAAGGACGTGTTGCCGACGTGGTATTCTGGTAGAAGGTATCCAGGTTCGGCAACAGTTCCTGCGGGATAAACGCAAACTGTTCCTGTCCCGTTTCCCCATCCACGGCATACAGAAAACCTTCGTTGGTCGCCACATAGATCGTGGTATCCGGGCTGGCATCGGTACCGCCATAAGTCACGACGATAGGCCGCGAATGCAACGGGTCACCGATCTGCTTGCGGATCTCGGTGGTGTCACCGTCGTTGTCATAATCCTTGATATCGACACCCCGCGCCCATTTCAGCAGGCTGTCTCGGTATGCCGAGGTCTGTGACGAAATCCCCAGCATCGCCAAGGTAATCGCCGAATTGTTCTCATCCAGCTTGTTGCTGGCATCGGTCAGGTTGTTGCTGCTGCCGGTATAGGTATAGACCTTGCGGCTCGACAGCGACAGCATGCTGGCAAACCCACCGAGCTTGACATCGTTGCCATCGACGATGGATGACCAGAAGCTCTTGGCCGCGTCCTTGAAAAAGCCGGTGACCGGGTCGACCGCCGCCACGCTGTTTGCATCCTGTACGATCGCCGGTGAACCGTCGACCTTGTAGCGCTTCAGGTTGCCTGCCCAGTAAGGCTGATCGTCCGGCTTGAACAGCGAGAAGTAGATCTCGTCGCGATGCGTCAGGCGGTTAAACTGGTTGACCGCGGCACCCGGAGAGACGAAGGTCGTATCCACCTTCAGAATACTGGCAATGATATTGTTGAATACATTGGTCAGGTCCGCTGCACTGCTGGCCGTATAATACTGGCCGCCCCCATCGGTAGCGAGCTTCTGCAGCCACGAACCGGTAAAATTGAACCCGATCGTGTAGGTCACGATATTCTGCTTGTCCGGCAAGGTAGTGCTCAGGTCATTTTCGAACATCCACTTGGTGAATTCCGGTCCACAAGCGGCGGACCAACTGTCGGCACAACTGGTGATTCCCGTCATTGCCTTGATTTTGGCCTCAGACTGGTTATAGGTCGGGGAACCGTCCGACAACAGGATGATATAGTTCTGCTGACACGACGCAGTGATCGGCGATTTATACACCGGGTTGCCGTTGATCACCTCGGTTCTGCAGGCCACGTTGTTCAGGTCTTCATCGGTACAACCCGGATCACGTACTACCGTACCGCCGGTATAGGTACCGGGATGCGACACCCGGGTATATTCGCGCCGGCTGTGGCCCGGGGTACCGCGGTGTGTTCCGTGATCTACCGGAAGACCTTGAAAATACAACGCTGCCTCGTACAATGCACCGACGATCGGTGTACTGCCCTTGTACTGCATCGCATCAACGGTCTCGATCAACCGGCTGCGTACGGTCACCAGCGGACCCTGCGTGGTGTCACCGGCATTCCACTTGGCGTTGATCGTCAGCTTCGCCGCGGCACTCGGCTCGCCGTCATAGGATTCGACCACGCGTTTGCCACCACCCGACTGGCGTTCGATGATGATCACCAGGTCGTTCCCCGACGCCCAGCCAGGCCGGTTGACTATCTCCTGGATGATCGCCGTAATGTCCGGGGAATCCAGTTTCTGGTTGACGCCCGGGGTCACGGTAATGGCCCAGGTCACTGACGCACTGGTCTTGGTCCTGCCGCTGATGTCCCCGCTCGACACGGTAAACGGCGGCGCATCATCATGCGCCTGGCCATAGATATTCAACGTGATATTTTGGCTGCTTGGCGTCTCGTCGATCTCGAACTGCAAACTCGCGCTCTGTACCGTGGCCCCTTGCGGGATTTTCAGCCCACGGAAACGAAGCCCGATGATCTGGTCGTTGATGCCGTCCTTGACCAGTTCCAGGTCGCTGCTGGACAGGTTCATACTGCCGTTGGTGGCACGTTCCTCACCGTCATCGGAGCCCTGCGAAACCTGCGTGGTCAGTGTCTGGGCGATACATCCCTGTCCCGCCGTCAGCCCGCTGGTATCGTAGGTCACTTTTAGAATCGGCGCGCCGGCGCTCGAGCCATCATAGGACTTGGCATTGCGGATCCCGGTCCCGGTGGCGATAAACACGATCGAGTTGCCGCCACACCAGCCGGACTGGTTGACCACCTCCTGTACCACGGCCTTGATATCCGCGGTCTGGTAACGGGTGTCCGGCAAGGTCCATGGCGCCATCGTCGTGGTCACCGCAGTCGTCACTGTCGTCAGGCGGTTGGTGATATCATTGTTGGTGCTGGTAAACGCCGGTGCGTCGACGACCTTCTGCGCGACCACGGTCACATTGGTCGCCTCGCTGTTGGTCTGGTCCGATTCAAACTCCAGGTAGGCGCCGGTAATCACTGCTCCCTGCGGGATCTTGACGTTCTGAAACCGCAGCCCCACTGTCTGCTGTGCGGAGTTGCCGCTGGTCGCTCCGCTGATATAGGTAATCCTGAGCTTCGGCGCATAAGAACCGTCATAGGACTCGAAGACACGGCGGTTGTTGACATCGATCACGGTACCGGCCTTCTTTTTGATGATCAGCACCGCAGTCTTCGACGACGCGCTCCAGCTCCCGCGGTTGACGAGGTTCTGGATCAAGTCCTTCAGGTTTGGGCTGCGCACCTTGTAACCGACGTCCTTGTTCGGCAGTTCATCCCAATTGACTTTCAGCCCCGACACTACCGGCCGATTGCTTACATCGTTGGTCGAATAAGAAAACGCGGCAGGACTGTCATTGTCCTCGACATAAATTTCCACCGACACCTTGCCGTAGCCTGTCTCATCGACCTGCATCTCCAATTCGGCATTGGTGATGATCGCCCCGGCAGGAATGTTCAGGTTTTCGAAACGCAAACCGACCGTCTGGTCCGCCACCCAGTCATACAGCACCTCGAGGTCGGAGCTGTACTTTCCGATCGAACCAGATGCATACTCTTCGACATCGTTTTCCGACTTGTTGATCGACACTTCGATGGTCTGCTCGCTGCCTGGTGCATAAGCGTACTGTTTGTCTTCCATCAATTCCAAGTCTTTACTGGTAAGATCGACCACGCCGGTGGAGTTCTCCTCGGCGTCATCGGCACTGCTGGCAATACTGACCTGGATCGTCGGTGTCGCACAGTTCTCGATCTTGCAGGCATCCTCGTCGATAAACGACACCGGGTACAGCACAGGACCACCCGGCGAACTGAAACGCATCAGGCCGACATTGACATTGTTGACGCTGGTCAGAATACTCTTGAGCGCGTCTTTCATGCGGTCGAGGCGGGTCGTGGTGCCGCCGTCCTTGCTGGTCATCGAGCCCGAGGTGTCGAGAATAAATAACAGGTTCGGCTTGACGCCGCTGTTGGCATTAGTGCCGCCAAAGAAAATCTCGGTATCATCGGCATACGCCGGCATACCCGCCATCAATGAACAGACAATCCCTAGCAGAAAACCCTTGGTTTTTCTCATTGCCGTTCTACTCATCTCACACCTCGATCTGTTTTGCTTGAATCAATTGACCGTGTCGGACTGCCGCCTGCCGGCGGCAGGCGTCACGAGCCACCCGGCCCGACGCGGTAGACACCGTGGCCGGTCACCACCTTGGCGTTCGCGGCCGGCACCTCGCCCGTACCCATTGCCTCGAACTGGTAGGTGGAAAACGTACCCTGGTTTGCACCAAATGAAAATCCGGGTGCGATCGTGTTTCCCTTATAGGTAATGTCCGCCTTGGCAGTCACCGTACTGGTCCCCAGGTTGACATTGATGGTCACGGCAGTACCCGAGTTGAGCGCCGTGACCAGGTTGTTGGTATCTTTCAGCGCGGCATCGACGGCGCTTTCCGAGGCCTGCAGACTGATACTGGTATTCATCGAGTTCGCCGACATCTTTTCTTCCAGTGTCGCGGTGCGCATCGTGGTCACACCGATCAGTGTCATCACCA
Source organism: Gammaproteobacteria bacterium (assembly GCA_027021095.1). Classification (GTDB taxonomy): domain Bacteria; phylum Pseudomonadota; class Gammaproteobacteria; order SZUA-21; family SZUA-21; genus SZUA-21. The sequence continues at coordinate 33,193 of JALUUZ010000258.1, read as the reverse complement.
GCAGCATCAGCATCGCGACGACCAGCACGGTGCCTTCCTGCCTGTTGGGTACTTGTCTGTTCAATGGCTGACACATAGGCTATCTCCGGTTTCTCAATCTGACAGTCGCGATGAACACACGCCGTATACGCTTGTCCGCAGGATGGGTCACCGTCCCCGAGGTCCCGATCGTGGTCCCGGCAACGTTATAGGTGTTGTTGTCTACGTCGCGGTTGACTTCCTGTATGGAAGAGATCAACAGGCCGATACGCACACTGATCACCTTGTTCATGTCCAACGTCGCATCATTTGCCTTGACATAGCGCATATTTCCATTGTCTGCACGCTCGCCGTAAAGCACCTGGATATTCTCGACACCTTCGACCAGCTCGGTCACTACGCCATTGACGTCCCGCTTGTACAAGGCCATGATCGGGTTTCCATAGCCATTGGTCCTGCCGGTATTACCGACATAGTAGACGTTGGACTCGAAGGCATACACGCTGGCATCTGTGCCGTACGGCTTGCTCAGCTTGTTGGTGGTATTGACCGAGTTCGAATGAGCGATCGTCGTAATCGTCCCGCTGTTGGACACATTATTGGCACGGAACACATCGACGGTTTCACAATCGGAAATGAACAACACGTCGTTCGCCTTGAACAGCGACGTCGGTTGCAACTGAATGTTGGCATTATCGACCAGCATGTTGCCGGTCAGCTTGACTCCCGTATCGGACGCATGCTGTATCGACACCACGTCGCTGTTGGAGATCATATTGGTCAAGCCCGTTGGCAGCGCAGGCGAACTGGGCGTTGCCGCCATCGTTGCATCGATCTCCCAGCCTTTGACTACTTCAGAGGAAAAACTCACCACGGGCGGATTGTTCGCAATCACGTTGGCCGGGATACTCCCCAGGTCGGCACAGCCTTGGTAGCCCGCCATGCGCAGATCACCTGTCAGCAGCTCCATCGCGAAACGGCCACTCTCCTGCAATCTCGAGACCGCCTCACCAAACCGGTAGGTCTGTTTGCTGCTGATAAAAATCTGTATGACACCGTTCAACAGAATCAGGCTGATCACGATACCGACCATGATCTCGACCAGCGTCACACCGGACTGTCTGTTTGCCCGCGGCAGACTGTGTTTAGATAAATAAGCCATCGCTATATCTCGAAGTTGTAAACTACGTTCTGATTGACCGTACCCGTCTTCGACAACTCGGTCCACGAAATAGTGATCGTATAGATACTGCCCGACTTGGTGACAGTACCGGTCGCGCCGGGCAACATCGGTGTTGTACCGGAGAAGTAACTGCCCCATTCATTGATGTCATGGTCGGCCAACTGTTGTGGGGTACAGCCGGTGCTGATACAATTCGGTGCAGTCGGCAGCGACGCGGTATTGACATTGTCATAGTAGCCTGCCGAGACCCCGTTCGGATTAGAGCGCATCCGGTCCACCATGTCGTAGGCGATCATCGTCGCCTGTGAACGCAGGTAGGCACCCTGGTTGTAGCGTAATCCGTACAACTGCAGGCTTGCGACACCGAGCAGCCCGATCGACAGCACCAGTACTGCAATCAGCACCTCGAACAGGCTGGTGCCGTGCTGGTACCTGGCTAAGCTTATGGACATGTCAGGTTACCTCCAGAATAATCGTTGACTATACCGTCGGAGTCATCGTCTGTGGCCAGGCGCGTACGGCCGGTGATGTTGATGTTGATCGCGCGCGCATAGCTGGCTCCACGCGAGTCACAGAGTTTGAAGCTGCCTGTCGAATCGATCGTTCCCTTGGGTCCGTACTGCACGCGTCCCGCCTGGGCGAATCCGACAGTGCGAATGGTCAGACTGTTCCCGACCGCACTGTTGACCTGCAGCATTTCATCGGTTCCCGAATCCAGCGTGCCATCGCCGTCGATGTCGGTGAACACGATCCAGCCGTTCTCCCAGGACGAAGTGTTACAGCTCGCCCCGTCTGAACTGCCACAGACTGTGACCGTGACCTTGCGCTTGGCGGCCTCGCTGCGGCCGACCAACAGTGACGAGACAAAATCGTTGGTCGTCGACACCAGCCTGTTGTTGGCGATGAACTCGCGGAAATTCGGTACGGCGAAACTCACGGTAATCGCAAAGACCGCGACTGCGACCAGTAATTCAGTCAATGTAAATCCGGTTTGTACTTTCATCTGCATACCCAGTGTTATAGTGTCGATCACTACCAGGCTCCAGCACCAGGGGAACGAGCTGTGGCAGGTGGCCGACGAATGGTAATGAGTATTTTTACTGTGCCTATATTCACGCAGCACCGGCAGGGTAATCATCCCGCCCAATGCCTGTTGCGCAGCCTGGACTTCTCACCACCCTTCTACGGTGCGTACAACGCACCCTACCTTGCCTGCGCGCTCCTCGGTCGCGAAAGCCACCCAGGCCGCACCCTTGCTCCGTCTCGCGACGAACGGTGGTGAGAAATGCGGGCTAACGTTGAGAAAATAGGCCAACACCAGTGTGTCGGCCGGTGGGAAGCTTATCTTTATGTAAATTCCCGGCATATGGGAAAGGAAGAAATGTGTTTAGTCGAAGCCGTGTTGGTGGGCACAATGCACAGGCGGTGCTCAAAACCGCTTTGTATAGCGCGCAAGAATGGAATTGGCCTTCGACAATTCTTTGTCCGACAGGCTGCGCCTGAGCTTACGCAGGTACTCGCCGGATTGTTGGTCCTGCCTGGCCGCAAGGCTCAACCAGACGAATGCGCGGATCCTGTTCTTGCCGAGACCGCCGATTCCCTGCATGTAGAACAGGCCCAGCATATGCTGAGCCTTGACATGTCCCTGGTTGGCGGCACGCTTGAACCACTTGGCGGCCTGGATATAGTTCCGCTTGACGTCCTTTCCATGGTAATACATCAATCCGAGCTCTGTCTGCGCATCGGTGTAACCACGTTCGGCAGCCTTCAGCAGCCACTTTTCCGCCAGGCGCAGATCCTTTTTTATCCCTTGGCCCCGGCGGTACATTTCCGCCAGTGAAAACTGTGCGTTCAGAATGCCTCGGCGCGCAGCCTCCCGGTACCATTTCGCCGCCTGCTGCAAATCCTTTTTGACGCCCAGCCCCTGGCGGTACAGTTCGGCAAGATTATTCTGCGCATAGGCATATCCCTGTTGCGCGGCCCGGGTATACCAGATCGCCGCAACGGCGTGGTCTTTTTTCACACCCAGGCCCTTGTCATACATAAAACCAAGGTGATATTGTGCCGGTGGATAACCTTCGGCCGCTGATTCCTGAAACCTGTTCAGCGCAACTTCATAAAGCCCCTCTCGAAACGCTTTTTCGCCGGCCTCGAAATCGGCCTGACAAAACCCTGCTGCCAGCCAAAGCGCGAGAAAGGTCACGTGCCGCAGGTAACCGTCGGTAACAGTCTTTATCCCCATTGGAATCAGTGTCGTTGTCAGCGGAAAAGCTAAATATATTGAATCACAACCTGGAACGCAAGCGTGAATCTGCCGGGGCCCACCAGCAGCCCCGGCGGCAGGCACGGCAAGTCTCAGTTTCGCAGATCGTTTACATAGAGCATGTAAATCACCGGTTCGAGCAGGGTATTGACCGGCGAATCGATGCGTGAGACATCCTTGCCGAACACTGTGGCGGAAGCCAGTACCTCGCCGGTCAAAAACCGCGTTGGCACCGTCAGCCTGATGTCGGTCAACGATACGGGTATCTTACGCCCCAGGTGAAAGCCCCAGATCCCGAATGCAGGAATGGTTACCTGGTAGCTGAACGTATGATAGCCGGCCGCGCCGATCGTACTGGCAATACTCCAATAGGTTCTGCGTGCAAAGAACGGTGAAGAACTCTGTGTCACCAACGCCCCTTGTGGACTCAAGCGGTTGGCGATCAGGCGGTAGAACTCACGCGAATAGAGCTTGCTCAACGCCTCGTTGTGCGGGTCCGGCATATCGATGATCACGCGATCGTACTTTTGCCTGCTTTTTTGCAGATAATTGAACGCATCCGCGTTGACCACCTTGACCCGCGGGTCGCGCAAGGCGTCCTTGTTCAGTGTGCGCAAGGCCGGGAAACCTGCCGCAAAGCGGGTCACCTCCGGATCGATGTCGACGATCGTAACACTTCTGACGTCCGCGTACTTCAAGACCTCGCGTGCCGCCAGACCATCTCCACCGCCAAGAATCAGGACCTGTTCACGCCTGCCGGCAAGCGCCATCACCGGATGTACCAGCGCTTCGTGGTAACGGTACTCGTCACGTTCGGAAAACTGGATATGACCGTCGATAAACATGCGGAAGCGGCTGTCGAGACTGTTCTGTGTCACCACGATCTTCTGGTAAGGCGTCTGCTTGCGAAAAATCACCTGGTCCTGGTACAGATGCTGCTCGGCAAAACTGCTCAGCCTGGAACCCACCGCGGTCAACACCGACAGGGCGGCGAGCACGCACACCGATATCCATGTCAGCAAGCGTGTGCTGCGCACCTGCGTCTTGAAATAATAGAGGTTGACGACGGCGGTCAATATATTGATCAACCCGATCACGAACGATGAACGAATCAGGCCGACAGAGGGTAACAGCAGCAGCGGGAACGCCACTGAACCAATCAGCGCACCGATATAATCCAGCGACAGCACATCGGAGATGCTCTTACGTAATATCTCCTTGTGACTGAGTATCCGTGTCAGCAACGGCGCCTCGAGCCCGACCAGTATCCCGATCAGGATAATGAAAAAATACATCACCGGCACATACAGCACCGTGACATAGGCGTAGACGATAAACAGCGTCAGGCTGCACACCCCCCCGGCGATGGAAATCACGATTTCGATGACGATAAAGCTTTTTACCAGGTCATCGACGATCAGGCGCGACAAAAAAGAACCGATTCCCATCGCAAACATAAAGAAACCGATGGTCAAGGAAAACTGGTAGACACTGTTACCGAGCAGGTAGGTCGACGCCGCCGCGATAATCAGTTCATAGGCAATGCCGCAGAGCGCGACAAAGATGATCGAGACCAGTAATACGACGACCTGCCTGTCGCCAAGCACCAACTGGGTGGGGCTGCCTGACCGCATCGCTCCTCCCCTCTTACTGCAACGGCACGATGGCACGCGCTGGTCGGCCTTGGCGTGGCCCGCGTGTGTGAGCGTAAAACAATGGCTGCATGCGACAGCCTGGTGTGCCTGCTTTTCGCCGCCGAACGGAAGCCACCCATGCCACCTGCTTGCACCGTCTCACAGCGACTCGGTGCAAGAAAGGCTCATCGGCACTACCGCTCATCAGGGCGCCGGCAAACCAGAACGCACCGTTTCACCTATTTACCGCGCGAAAAACTGCCTGAGCGGCTGCGCGATCTTGCCCTGGCCCTGGCACGCGCAATCGACTTGGCCCGGGAAACCGCGCTGGAGTGATAATTGCGCGGGCTCATCCGCATATTGGAAAAACGCGACCCGGTGATCCCAAACGAACGCTGCCGGCTCAGCAGGCTGCCGATGATCATCCCGGTCACCAGGCCGCTCATGCCGCTGAAATGGGAATCGCGCCGGTAACCATACTGCAGGTCTGTAGCGATCAGGCGGTTACGTGCGATATCGATCTCGATCTTGAAGATCGGCCTGTCACCATAGTCCCTGACCATGTTCTTGTTGGTATCGGTAAAACCCAGTACCGAGCCGTCCGCCTCGATCCGCGTACCGATCGGCTTGCTGATCATCTTGGCCGCGTTCAGGTCCTTGGCGAACCGGGTATTGAATTCCTTCATGAACTTCTGCTTGGCGATAGGGTCGTTCTGGTCGATCGTCTTGTTGCCATGTTCCTTCTTCATCTTGTCCAGCGTCGCCGTCATCACGCTGAGCACCTTGTTCAAGTCGATCACATCGACACGGGGGCCGCCGCACCCGGCTACGACCACCAACGACAGCGCTGCCAACAATATCTTCAATCTGAGCATGGTAACCTCCACTATGAGCTGCTCGGTAAAATCCGCTTGATCTGTGGACGCGTATCAGAAGTTCATCCTGTAATGCACTTCGTCAACCCCATCCCTGTAATAATCCCGTAAACGGCCTTCCTCGAAAAACCCGGCCATCGTCAACGGCTGCACGACCGTTTTCATGTTGGAAGGAAAGGAAACAAACAGCACCCGCGCCCCGCAATCGCGCGCATGGGCGATCACTTCGTCGACTTCCCTGCGGTCAAACTGCTTCTTGTTGCCGAACAAGGCCATGCGTTTGGGCTTCCAGTCGATAAAATAAGCGTCCTCAGTCTCGTCGATTTCGTCGATTCCTTCGAGGCTGACGATGCTCGTATCTTCCTCCACAGGCTTCTGGTCGAGCTCCTCGATCAAACGCAGGCCGTAGATCAACTGGGTTTCGCCCTCCTCATAGTAATTCGGATGGCGGACTTCCTGGCGAAACCCTACGCCTTCGTACATTTTTCGTGCTGCGGCATACACGTCGCCGTCTTCTTCGTCCTGGTAGTCACTGGTCGATACAAACACCTTGCGTACACCGTTCGAGGCCAGGTGTTCAAGCAGCGAATCCAGGATCTGTGTGCCATAGCCTTTGCCCTGCCTGTCTGTCGCCAGGTAGGTCCAGGACAACCAACAGGTGTTGTCGGTCCCGCTGGCCTCACGATAACCGGTCACGCCGATTACCTGTTCATTCTCAGTCAGCACGAACTGGTTGTCGAGGCCGTAGCTCTGATAACTGTATTCCGCCTCCTCTGCATCGTCTTCATCGATTTCCTCGATCAGTGCCAGCACCGCCTCCAGGTCGGTTTCCTGCATCTGCCGGACTTCTACACCTTCAGGTAACATCTTGGTCTTCTATCCTTGTTTATCCTTGTTGAACTATTCACTGCCCGGCCAACGCCGCAGTGAAACCTGTGCGCCAAAAACGGCGAAAACATGCCGAAAGTATATATTGAATCAGTGAAATATTGAAACTGCGGACAAAGTGGTCAGTTCCGCCTGCCTCGGACACGCACGATCACATCGACACCGGCCACTTCGACATCGTCCGGCAGCTCGGGCAGGCAGCTGATCTGCAGCTGGTCGCTTTCAATGTCTTCCAGCGCACCAGTATCGATATTGTAGCGATGGTAGTGGGGGGTCGTGTTGGAGTCATAGAATACGCGGCTCGGATCGACGATTACCTCGTTGACCAGGCCTTTCTGTGCAAACAGGCCAAGCGTGTTGTACACCGTTGCTTTCGATACCTTTGTATTCGGCCCGCCACCGGCCGGGTGATTGATCCTGGCCTTGATCTGATCAGCCGAAAGATGCTGCGGCTTGGAAAACAGGACCTCGGCCACCAGTACCCGCTGCTGGGTTGGCTGAATATTGTGTGCCAACAGCATCTGGATGATTTTATCCTTGGTCAAAGGGTATTCAGTGCGCAAACTATTCATATACTTGACAGTATATGTCGAGAGTCTGGACAAAGTCTAGCCTGCAATTCTCATCACCCTTCTACTGCGACGGCGCGATGGCACGCCTTGGCTGGCTTTCGCTCGGTCGATATGTCCGGCATCATGCCGGCCATGCGTGCGTGTCGTCCACCTAAGCCTGGTGGACATTATCAATGAAATTCAATGGGTTAACATCATGTTCCCGGACCCGGGCTCACACCGGCAGCGCACTGGCGTGGTCCAGCCGGCTTTCGCCGGGCCCGATGTACCAGGCTCAAAAGAATAGCTACGTAATACCCTGCGCTTTGTCGTGTTATTGGTGCGCCTGGCACGCCCTGGCTGGCTTTCGCGACGAACGACGGCCGGCAATGCGGGCCGGCGGTTTTCAAGGGTTTTCCGGGATGCGGTACAAATCCGGTTCCACGATCGGCGGGCGCCCGAGCATGATGTCTGCCAACAGCCGTGCCGAGGCCGGTGCAAGCACGACGCCGTTGCGAAAATGCCCGGTGTTGACATACAGCCCTGAAACTGACTCGACGGCGCTGATATACGGGATACCGTTGTTGTCTGTCCCCGGGCGCAGCCCGGCCCAGTGTGCCTCGAGCGGAAAGTCTGACAATGCCGGCACCAGTTCGAGCGCGTGGCGAACCAGCACCTTCTCCGCCTGTTCTGTCGGCGTCTTGTCGAAACCAGCCTGTTCCAGCGTACTGCCGGCCAGGATCCGGCCATCCTGGCGCGGGATCAGGTAACAGTCTTCGACCAGAATGATATGCCTGACCAGATCCGGATGTGCTTTGAACATGACCATCTGGCCGCGTACAGGCTTGATTCCGATGCGCAGATTCAGCCCGGACAGGATCTGCTGGGTCCAGGCACCACCACAGACCACGACTTTCTCCGCCGTATAGCTTGCATGCCCGGCCTCGACTCCCTGCACCTGCTGGCGCCCACCGGCCGTGGTGAGTTGCAGGCCGGAGACCTCGACCTGTTCCAGCACCTGCACACCCAGCAGATCGAGTTCCTTGCGCAACGCCTTGATCAGGCGCGGATTACGTACCTGTGCCACATCAGGGAAAAACACCGCACGCTGACAGCGTCTGCTCAAGGTCGGTTCGTATTGGCGCAACGCCTCTGCCATCAACGGCTGCATCGTGATCGCATACTGTTTTGCCCAGGACTCCGCCTCCAGCTCGTCTTCCAAGTCCACCAGCAACATTCCGCTGCGGCGCCATTGCGGGTCGATGCCGGTGCGTTCCGTCAATGAGGCCGCGATCTCCTGGTAATGGCACTGGCTCCAGGCAGCCAGCCGCGTCACCGGTTCCGGATAGCGCCACGGGTAGAGTGGCGACAGGATTCCACCACCTGCCCAGGAGGACTCCTGCCCACACTGCTGGCGGTCGACGAGCAGTACAGCAAGACCCGCAGACGCCAACTCGCGCGCGGTAAACATCCCCAACAACCCCGCCCCCACTACGATACAGTCGTGTTTCAATCCATTTTTCATTTCAACTCTTCCGGGGCCCGCTTGGGAACATAGAAAAAAACCTCGTCCAATTCCGGGCAACCGCCCGTTGCATTCGCCAGGCAAGTACACAAAGATAAGCGTGCTACCGCAATAATATCAGGTTTAGGATGAGAGATGCTAGCGTGAAAGACACAGGTTTTACTTATATCGAGAACCTGGTAGCGATGACCGTACTTGCCATCACTGCCGGCATGGTCACTGCCACCAACCAGCATACACTCCACTTGAGCAGAACGGCATTGGACCGAACCCGCGCAGTCTTACTTGCCTGGTCGGCACACGAGGCGTTATACCTGCCGGCAGCCACCCGGCGCAACCGGCAGCCCGGGCCTGAACGGTTCAGCGTCAGGCTGGCCGGCCACAAGCAGAACAGGCGCCTGGTCACGCGAATCCTGGTACGCTGGAACACTACGGGAACCAGGTACGGCAACATAGATCCGCTGTGCCTGGCCGCGCAGCAGCAACACAACCCCAGGGCTACCCGCAGTCACCTCAGTCACAGCAGCTTCGGCTCCGGCTGCTACTACCTGGAAACGATTCAGCCGGAGAAACGGCATGCACGCTGAGCAACGAGGCTATTCACTGGTTGAATTTATGCTGGCAGCCGTGCTTGGAACACTGGTGGCGACGCTGGCCGGGTATACCTACCTGGGTGCCACCCGGCATTTCAAACGCCTGCAACAGATCACCGGGTTGCACGACAACGGACAGCTCGCCATGCTGTCGCTGCTGCGCCACCTGCGCCGTGCCGGCTACCTTGGCTACTATGCCGGCACAGGACCGGTACTGGGCACCGCAGGCAAGCACAGCAGCGGCAGCCGATGCATCGATGGGCAGCCAGGCCAGACACTGCGCCTGGCTGTCACCGGGATCGACCAGGACACACCATCTCGCCGTTGCCCGGCAGCGTCTGCCGCCAGCTACCCCTACGCCACCGGCGACCTGGTCACTGTGCGTTACGCCCGCCATCGAACCGGGAACGGCTATGCGGCCAACCGGCTTTATCTTCGCTCGACCCTGACCAGCGCGCGGCTGTTCAGCGGGCGCCGGCGCAAGCACGAAAGCAACCGGCTGAAAACCAGGTATCCGGACCTGGCACTGCAGCAGCACACTTTCTACCTGTCACACGCGCAAACCACGGCCTGCAGTGGCACGGCGACGGTACCGGTGCTGATCGACCGCACCATGGCGCCAAACGGACGCCTGCGCCACCGGGTCATCGCCGACGGGATCGAACAGCTGCAGTTCCAGTACGGTGTACTCAAAAAACGCGACTTGCGCTACCGCAACGCCAGCGCGGTCAGCGACTGGAACCGTGTGGTCAGTATCCGCCTGTGGTTGCTGGTGCGCAGCGAATGCCCTGACAAGACTTACCACCGCCGGCAGACCTACCGGCTCGGTGACTACTGGTACAGTGTCGACGACGCGTACCGGCGCACACTGTTCAGCACGACGGTCTTTCTGCCAAACCGCTACCAACGGGTAAAACGACATGACGAATAGAACGCGGCTTCGCCCTGCACGGGGCAGTGCGCTGCTGCTGACTTTGCTGCTGCTGTCGGCACTCTCACTGCTGACCTTGTTGGGTTTCAAACTGACCAGTACCCACCTGCTGATCTCGGCCAACCTCGGCGCATCGGTGGTTGCGCTGGCCGAGAATGAAACGACGCACCAGCTGGCCATCCGCAGGCTGCAACAGGCCCTGCGTCAGCCGCAACGCTTCGACTGGCGAACCTCTGCCGGCCTGTACGACCGCCGCCGCACTGCGCCACTGCCGCGAACGAAGCTTACCGACGAGACCTTCTGGAATGATGCCAACAGCATCCAAGCCGGCAGCCACTCACGCTACCTGGTCGAATACCTTGGCCGGATCGTGTTGCAGACCGCCGGGACCGGCCACACGAAACCCGGCCTGCAGGCGCTCGACCTGTTCCTGGTAACCAGCCGTACCAGCAAACCGGGTGGCGCGCTGGCGCTGAGCCAGCTGCTCTATGCACAAAAACCGCAGCGGGCCTATGACACCAAGAAAACCCACGGGTCTGCGATTCAACGGATACAAATACCAACGGGAATCATCGGCTGGACCGACCTGTAGCGCTTAAATCGCGCGCTGCAGATCCTTGGGTAAGGAGAATACGATATTCTCTTCGCAACCGGCGTACTCAACCACCTCGGTGACTCCGGCGGCACGCAGATGCGCCACGACCTCGGACACCAGCAGCTCGGGCGCAGACGCCCCGGCAGTCAGACCGATCACCTCGACTCCCTGCAGCCAGCGTTGGTCTATATCCACCGCGCGATCGATCAAGTACGACGCCACTCCGGCCTGCGCAGCGATCTCACGCAGGCGGCTGGAATTCGAACTGGTCGGTGAGCCGACCACCAGCACCAGGTCACACTGCCCGGCCAAGGCCTTGACCGTGTCCTGGCGGTTCTGCGTCGCGTAACAGATATCGTCCTTGCGCGGGCCGACGATCTCCGGAAACCGGGTTTTCAACCTGTCGATGATGCGTGTGGTGTCATCGACCGACAGCGTGGTCTGGGTCACGTAAGCAACCGCTGCCTGTGCCGGCAACTGCAGCCTGTCGACGTCCTGCTCGTTTTCGACCAGAAAGATACCAGCCGACGCATCTTGCGTCCTGTACTGCCCCATCGTGCCTTCGACCTCCGGGTGCCCGGCATGCCCGATCAGCACGACATGATTGCCACGCCGTGCATGCGCAGCCACTTCCAGGTGCACCTTGGTCACCAGCGGGCAGGTCGCATCGAACACCCGCAGCTGTCTTCGGTCAGCCTCATCGCGTACCGCCTGCGACACGCCGTGTGCACTGAAAATCACGATGCTGTCATCCGGCACCTGGTCCAGCTCATCGACGAAGACGGCGCCTTTCTGCTTCAGGTCACTGACGACATAGTGGTTGTGTACGACCTCGTGACGGACATAGATCGGGCTGCCGAACGCTTCCAACGCACGCTCTACGATCTCGATCGCACGATCGACACCGGCACAGAACCCCCGTGGATTGGCAAGCAGCAGCTTCATGTACCGGCCCCGTTGCCGACATCGAGCACTTCGAATTCAAACTCGAACTCGTGGCCGGCCAGCGGATGATTCAGATCGACCTTGTAGGCATCGCCAAGATCCTCGACGATCATCCCCGGCGCCTCGTCACCGCTGGGTGTTGTAAAGCTGACCAGCATGCCCGGCTGCAACTGCATCGTAGCCGGAAAATCCGACTTCGGCATGATATGAATCGCGTCTTCGTCCGGATAACCATAAGCAATCTCAGGACCGATACGGATCTTTTCCTTTTCACCCTTGACCTTGCCGAACAAGGCCAGTTCGACCCCGCTGTGCAGGGTGCCGTCACCGATGACGAATTCAATCGGCTGGTCCTCGAACGTCGATTCGACCACTGTGCCGTTCTCGAGCGTAATACGGTAGTGCAGCACCACTCGCATTCCTTCACAGATCTCAATTGCCTGGTTCATTCTCGTCACGCTGGGTATGTTTACGGCGCAGAAAGATCTCGTAGAACAGGATCAGCACCACGCCGATGGAGATCATTGCGTCGGCGATGTTGAAAATCCACGGAAAATAATCATTCGAACCGATATACACATGAATGAAGTCGACCACACCACGCTTGATGTCATCGGTATGCATGACACGGTCGATGATGTTTCCCCCGGCACCACCGAGCACCATGCTCAGCCCGACGGCCAGCCACTTTTCCTCGGGCTCCAGCTTGCGCAGCCAGTTCAGGATTATGATGGCGACGACGACAGGAATCCCCAGAAAGGCGATCCCGGCCCACCAGCCGCCGTCCTGCCCCATACCAAACGCGACCCCGGGATTGTGCGTATAAGTAAGCTCCAGGAACGGCAACAGCGTCAGTTTCTGGCCGAGTTTCAAGTTTGTCACCACCCAGTACTTGCTGAGCTGATCGGCAATGATGATAAGCAGCGACAACCATAACCATTTCAACATAGGTCACCACCTGCGCCTGCTGCATCCTGCCAGCAAAACCTGCCTGACTTTCCGCACCGCTGTTCAGGCATAACACCGTGCCTCCCCTGCACCGTCGATATTCTGCACACACCGGCCGCATAAGTCCGGATGCGTTGCATCGGTCCCGACGTCTTCGCGAAAGTGCCAGCAGCGCTCACATTTGCGGTGCGGCGACGGCCGCAGGCTGATCCAGAGCTCATCGTTCGTCGACAGGGTATAATGCACCGCACCGGGAGTCTTGTCGGTATCACGCAATACGCGCGCCGATGCACTGATCAAGATAAAGCGCAGTTCATCACCAAGCTTCTGCAGCTGCTGATAGATTTCCTGGCCGCAATACAGATCGGCGTCGACGGCAAGCGAAGAACCGGCCTGCTCCTGGTTGCGCAGCTTTTCCATCTCCTTGAGAAACGCGTCCCGCACCTCGATCACCTGCTGCCAGAAGGCGAAATTCATCTCCTCTTGCTCATCGAGATCGAACAGCTGCGTATACCACTCCGCCAGCAGCACCGACTCCTTGCGTTCACCCGGCAGGTAACGCCAGATCTCGTCGGCAGTAAAGCTCAACACCGGCGCCAGCCAGCAGGCCATCGCGCTGACGATATGATAGATCGCCGTCTGTGCCGAACGCCTGCCGGCACTGTCCTGCGGCATGGTGTACTGCCGGTCCTTGATGATATCGAGGTAGAACCCCCCCATTTCCACCGAACAGAAGTTATGAATCCGGTGATACAGGGTATGAAACTCATAACGTTCGTAGGCCGCCAGCACCTGCTGCTGCAGGCGGTAAGCCGTGGCCACGGCCCAGCGATCCAGCGGCAGCATCGCACCGGGTTCGAGCAGGTGCTGCTGCGGGTCGAAATCGCTGAGATTGGACAGCAGGTACTTGGCGGTATTGCGGATACGCCGGTAGGCGTCGGCAATGCGCTTGATGATCTCATCTGAAACCCGCATCTCGGTACGATAGTCGGTTGCCGCAACCCACAATCGCAGGATATCCGCGCCATAGGTCTTGGTCACATCCTGTGGCGCCACCACGTTGCCCTCGGACTTCGACATTTTCTTGCCGTCCTTGTCAACGGTAAAACCATGGGTCAGCACCGCGTTGTAAGGTGCATGCCCGTAGTTGGCACAGGAGGTCAGCAGCGACGATTGAAACCAGCCGCGATGTTGGTCGGACCCTTCGAGGTACAGGTCGGCCGGAAAGGTCAATCCCTCACGCCGGCGCAGCACCGCCTCGTAGGTCACACCGGAATCGAACCAGACATCCAGTGTGTCGCTGATCTTGTCGTAGTCGGCCGCCTCGTCACCGAGAAGATCCTCCGTGCGCAGTTCGAACCAGGCATCGATACCCTGTTTCTCCACTGCCTGCGCAACCTGCTCGACCAGCTCCGGGGTGCGGGGATGCAACGCGCCAGTCTGCTTGTGCACGAACAAGGTGATCGGCACCCCCCAGGTACGCTGCCTGGAGACACACCAGTCGGGACGGTTCTCGACCATCCCCTGGATACGGGCCTTGCCCCAGTCCGGCATCCACTCGACCTTGTCGACCGCCGCCATCGCGGTTTGACGCAGGCTGTTCTTGGCCATACTGATAAACCATTGCGGTGTCGCCCGAAAGATGATCGGGGTCTGCTTGTGACGCCAGCAGTGCGGGTAACTGTGAGTAACAGCCTGGTGATGCACCAGCGCCCCCCTGGCCTGCAATGTTTCGATCACCTTGTCATTGGCGGTAAACACGGACTCACCGGCAAACAGTTCAGTGCCCTCGAGAAAACGGCCATCGGCGCCGACCGGGTTGTCGACCGGCAGGCCGTAGCGGCTGCCCACTACGTAGTCTTCCTGGCCGTGGCCCGGTGCGGTATGGACTGCGCCGGTTCCCGCTTCCTGGGTGACATGCTCCCCAAGAATCACCGGCACTTCACGCTGATAGAACGGATGCGCCAGCTTCATGCCCTCGAGCGCCTGCCCCGGGCAATAGGCCACGACCTGGTAATCATCGATACCGTAGCGGCCCATGCTGTCTTTGAGCATCGCCGACGCCAGCAGCAAGCGCTCGTCGTGTCCATCCTGCCGGCATTGCACCAAGGCATATTCGAACTCCGGGTTCACCGCGACCGCCTGGTTGGCCGGCAGCGTCCACGGCGTCGTGGTCCAGATCACCACCGAAATCTCACCGCTGCCGGTTTTACCCTCGACATGATGGCAGCGGCTCAACAAGGCCTCCGGTTCCAGTACCCGGAAACGCACATCGATCGCGGGCGAAGTGCGGTCGGCGTATTCAACCTCCGCCTCGGCCAGCGCAGACTGACAATCAGTACACCAGTAGACAGGCTTGCAACCCTGATCGACATGGCCGTTACTGACGACCTTGCCAAACGCACGGATGATATCGGCCTCGAACTGGTAGTCCATCGTCAGGTAAGGATCTTTCCAGTCCCCCAACACACCCAGTCGCTGAAAGTCCTTGCTCTGCTTCTTCACTTGCCTGGCCGCATAGTCCCGGCAGGCATCACGAAAGCCCTTGGCATCGACTTTGCGCCCTACCTTGCCGACCTTCTTTTCTACCTGCAGTTCGATCGGCAACCCGTGACAATCCCAGCCCGGCACGTACGGTGCGTCGAAGCCGCTCAACCATTTGGACTTGACGATGATATCTTTCAGAATCTTGTTGACGGCATGACCGATATGAATCTCTCCGTTGGCATAAGGCGGGCCGTCATGCAGGATAAACTTCGGCCGGCCCCGGCCCTGTGCACACAGCTTGCCATACAAGTCCATCTGCTCCCACCTTTTCAGGGTCTCCGGCTCACGTTGGGCCAGGTTCGCCTTCATCGGAAACTTGGTCTTGGGTAAATTCAGCGTTTTTTTGTACTCCGCCACGATGACTCCCTATTTCGGTCTTCTTTACTGTTACGATTGCCTCGTTGTCTGCACCGGGGCCGGATCGCCGGCCGTCGAGCCACGAAAGCAGGCACGCGCACGCTCGACATCCCGCTCAATCTGCTGTTTCAACTGCTCGAACGAATCGAAGCGCTGTTCATCACGCAGTTTTTTGACAAACTCGACCTGCACATGACGGCCGTAGATGTCCTGATCGAAGTCGAACAGGTGCACCTCGAGCAACGGTTGGCTGCCATCGACCGTTGGCCGGGTACCAAGGTTCGCCACGCCGCGCACTGGCTCGCGATCGAGTCCGAACATCTCCACCGCAAACACGCCTGACAACGGACTCTGCCTGCGGTGCAGGAAGACGTTGGCGGTCGGAAAACCGATCGTGCGCCCGCGCTTGTCGCCATGGGCGACGCGTCCGCTGAGGCGGAACCCGCGCCCCAGCAGTTTTTCGGCCTGCGCCAAGTCGCCTCGCGCCAGCGCCTCGCGAATTCGTGTACTGCTGACCCGTTCGCCATCGATATCGAACGTATGCATAGTAACCACCTTGAACCCGTACCGGCTGCCGGCCTGCACCAGGGTATCGAAGTCACCCCGGCGCTGATGACCGAAACGAAAATCATCACCTATCACCAGGTACTTGACTGCCAGGCCATCGACCAGCACACGTTGAATAAACTCCTCGGCGGTCCAGCGCGCAAACTGCCGGTTGAATCGCAGGCACAACAGGTAATCCAGTGCAAACCGGCGCAAGGCGATCAGTTTCTCACGGAACTTGGTCAAGCGTGCGGGCACATCGGTATGCGCAAAATATTCCTGCGGTTGCGGTTCAAAGGTAATCACGGTCGCCGGCAAACCCAGCTCCGCGGCCTTTTCGGTCAGTTGGCCGATCACGGCCTGGTGACCCAGATGCACGCCATCGAAATTGCCAATCGTTGCGACACAACCGCAATAGTTCGATTGTAAATGACTACTTAAATTAAGCAAGCCCCGCACCAGACGCATCTGAAGTCTTGTCCTCCTGTGTCCACACCGGCTAACAACAAGCCGCTGCCCGTGCATTATACCTGAATATCGCCACCGAGGAGCGCGCAGCCAAGGCAAGGTGCGCTGTACGCGCCAACACCACGGCAAATCGCATGGCAGGTGATTGGTTTGCAACCTGGTACCGACCTGGCACAAGCCACTCAGGGCGTGCGATTGGACCGTCTCGCTATGAACGGTGGTGAGAAATGCGGGCTAGTGCATCCCCGATTTCCAGCGCCACGGCCTGGCACCGAGCACCACGACGGCAACGAAAAACAGCACGATAGCGGGAAACACCAGCAGGCTCAACTCAAGTATACGCGTCCACAGGCCCATCTTCAGCCAGGCCTCGACCGGTGGAGACATGGAATAGATAAATACTCCCATTAAGGCGGCTGATAAGGCAATCCGCAGTGCATCGACCAGTGCCGCACGGCTGATACGGTAAATCTCACGGCGGCGCAAAATCAGGTACAACAGGCTGGCATTGATGGTCGCCCCCAGCGCGGTAGCCAGTGCCAGGCCGACATGCGCTGCCTTGACCTCGAACACAAAGATCAACAGGTACAAAAACAACAGGCTCAGCAACACCTTGATACCGAGCGCCCAGAACGCGGCGATCATCGGGGTTTTCGAATCCTGGCGTGAGTAGAACCCCGGTGACAGCACCTTGACCAGGATAAACCCCATCAAGCCGATACTATAGGCCATCAGCGCCCAGGTGGTCATAGTCACATGTTCAGCAGTAAACGCGCCACGATAGAAAATCGTGGTAATCAGCGGCCCGGACAACACGAACAGACCGACCGTCGACGGGATACCGATCATCATCACCCAGCGAATCGCCCAGTCCAGCGTATGCTGAAAATTCTCGTGAGACTGCTGCGCGTGGCTTTTAGACAGGTTCGGCAGAATCACCGTCGCAATCGCAATCCCGAACACCCCGAGCGGGAACTCGACCAGGCGATCAGAGAAATACAGCCAGCTGACGCTGCCGGTAATCAGCGCCGAAGCCAGCCAGGTGTCGATCAACAGGCTGATCTGCATGGCTGAGGAACTGAACAGCGTCGGCACCATCAGCTTCAGGATACGCCGGAATCCTTCGTGTTCCGGCTTCGGCAGCACTCCTTGTTTCATCAACCCCGGCACCTGGCTGCCAAGCCCGATCAACAGTGCCGCAAAGACACCGGTAAACAAAACCCAGTACGAGGACTTGACCTGCGGGGCCAGCCAGATCACGTAGCCAAGCAGCAGGCTGTAGAGCAGCGCCGGGAACATCACCGGCCAGAAAAAACGCCGGAGCCGGCGCTGCACCAAGCCGGTCAGCAGACCCAGGCCAAGCAGTACCAGCCAGGGCAGGCAGGTCACCACGGCGACCGGCAACCAGCCCAGCGGCTGCGCGGACTGTAACCAGGCCGTACCGAACACGACATAGCCCAGTGGAATCAGCACCAGCATCACCAGGGACAGCAAAAACAACAGGCTGCCCAGTGCCGCCGCCAACCGTGATGCAAGCCGGTCCAGGCCGCTGTGGTCGGCGCTCGCCGCGAGCCGGTTTTTCTCCTTGTAGTAGCTGAAACACAGCCCGGCTGCGGCGGCCAGGCGGTGCAACGGACCCTGGTGACCGGCACGACGCCGGTACCAGCGTGGTTTCGGCAGCAGCTTGATCTTGACCAGGTAAGGCACCTGGAACGCAAGCTGTACCACCCCCGCCAGAAACACGCCGACCGCAAGCGACAGCGCTGGTTTCGGCATGTGCGGGGACAGCCCGACCGCAGCGCCGATCAGTGACAGGTTGAGCAGCACCGGTGTAAACGCAGGGACTGCGAACTTGTTGTAGGCATTGAGAATCCCCCCGGCCAGCGCAGTCAGCGAGATAAAAAACAGATACGGAAAAGTCAGCATCAACATGGTCGAGGCCAGGTCGAACTTCTGCGGCTGATGGATCCAGGCCGGCGCAAAGATACCGATCAGCACGGGTGAAGCGACCACGCCGATCAGTGTCATCAGAAACAGCACACTGGCCATGGCACCGGCGACCCGGTCCACCAGTTCCTGGACTGCCGCGTGGTCACGCTTGGTCTTGTACTCAGTCAGCACCGGCACGAACGCATAGGCAAACGACGCCTCGGCGGTCAGGCGGCGAAAGAAATTCGGAATCTTAAAGGCGACGAAAAAAGCATCAGTTCCTGCGCCGGCACCAAAAAACCTGGCGACCACCACGTCCCGGATCAGCCCCAGGATACGGGACAGAAAGGTCATAAACGATACGATTGCCGTGGATTTTATGAGTTTTCGCGACATCGGGGCCGTACTCTTATTTATATTAGTCAGAAAGCACAAAATTCTAGTCCAGTTACCCCCGGTTTGCACTTAACTTTTTCATTATCTGGAAAAAATCGGCTATACTCCCACCCAGGGCAGGAATCGACAGCCTGGCTGACCGCGTTTTCGGCTTGACAGCCGGGCGGATTTTGAGCATAGTACCGCTCTTTTTGCAATCAATAGACCTAGAGGACAGTTAGTTTGGCAAACTCAGCACAATCGAAAAAGCGTGCCCGCCAGGCCGAAAAGCGCCGGCAGCGTAACGCCAGCGCCCGCTCAATGATGCGCACGACGATCAAAAAGACCATCAAGGCGATCGCTCAGGGTGACAAGCCTGCGGCTGAACAGGCCTACAAAAGCGCGGTACCGGTGATCGACAAAATGGCACGTAAAGGCCTGATCCACGCCAACAAGGCAGCACGGCATAAAAGCCGGCTGAACAAGCATCTCCGCAATATGTAGTGGTGGTGCGCACGGCACGCCCTACTATGGGGCATGACAATTTCTTGCTGTAAATCCTTTGGTGTGCTGCGCACACCGTCACGACGAGGTAGGGTGTGTTGTACGCACCAACACCAAGGCAAATCAAATAGTATCACGTGGGTAAGAAATGCGGACTAAACCAGCACCAGGTCATCACAGTGAATCAGTTCCGGCTCATCGGTATAGCCTAGTATCGCCTCGATCTGCCGGCTTGCATGGCCGCGGATGCGCTGCGCCTCGTCACTGTCGTAGTTGACCAGGCCGCGCGCGACCTCCCGCCCACCGGAATCGACACAGGCCACCAGGTCGCCACGTCTGAACTCACCGTCGACACGGGTCACACCGACCGGCAACAGGCTCGTGCCTCCCCGCCGCAGTGCGCGTACCGCCCCGTCGTCCAGTACCAGCCTGCCAGCCACCTGCAGTTGACCGGCCAGCCACTGCTTCCTTGCCGCCAGCGGTTCGCGATCCGGAACCAGCAGGGTTCCCACGTGTTCATTGTCGGCAAGCCGGACCAGTACGTTCTGCTCCTGGCCTGATACGATCGAAGTCACCGTGCCGGAGCGTGCTGCTCGCCGGGCCGCCTCGATCTTGGTAAGCATGCCGCCACGCCCGAACTCTGTCCCGGCACCACCGGCGACGCGATCGAGCCGCGGATCACCGGCCCTGGCCTCACGGATCAGCTCTGCATCCGGGTTCCTGCGCGGATCGGACGAAAACAGTCCCTGCTGGTCAGTCAGGATCACCAGCCTGTCGGCTTCGATCAGGTTGGCGACCATCGCCGCCAGGTTGTCATTGTCCCCAAAGCGTATCTCATCGGTCGCAATGGTGTCGTTTTCGTTGATCACCGGAATGATCCCCAACCCAAGCAGAGTCTTCAACGTGTGCTTGGCATTCAGATACTGACGCCGGTTCCTGATCTCCTCGTGAGTCAACAGGATCTGCGCAGTGTGCAG
Organism: Gammaproteobacteria bacterium; assembly: GCA_027021095.1. Taxonomy (GTDB): domain Bacteria; phylum Pseudomonadota; class Gammaproteobacteria; order SZUA-21; family SZUA-21; genus SZUA-21. The sequence continues at coordinate 12,580 of JALUUZ010000258.1, read as the reverse complement.
GCCAAAGCGCTGAAAGCTCGACTCGTAGGCCTGCACCAGGCCCATCTGGCCGATCGCCGCGGCCGCCTGCAACGCATGCAGCGCATGCGGGCGCTGCTGCCAGCCCAACCGCACCATCCCCTCGGCAACCGAGCCGGATGACACCAATACCACCTGTATTCCCTGCCGGCACAGCGCCACCACCTGTTCTGTCCAGCCACTGATCGCTTGGTAGTTCAGTCCTTGTTCAGGGTCGGTTACCTGCGAACTGCCAAGCTTGACCACCCAGCATCGTCTGTCATTCTGCATCGTTCGACATCTGTGCTCGTTGTTGTTTCTGCCATTCCTGTTCCAGGTAGTTCATTATATCCCCGGTCAGCCGTGTCATCCCTTTTTTACTGATCGCCGCTACCCGGTAGACCGGGCCGGACCAGTCCAGCCCGGCGACGATTTCGTCACACACCGCATCCACTTGTTGCGGGGCGAGCAGATCGATTTTATTCAGTACCAACCAGCGCGGCTTGGCAGCCAGCTTGGCATCGAACCGTGCCAGCTCGGCGACGATCTGCTGTGCTCCGTCTACCGGGTCCTGACCATCGACAGGCAGCACATCGATGATATGCAGCAACAGGCGTGTCCGGCTCAGGTGTTTCAAAAACCGGATCCCGAGTCCGGCGCCCTCGGCGGCCCCGGCAATCAGCCCAGGAATATCCGCAATCACAAAACTGCGATGCGCCGACACGCTGACCACACCCAACTGCGGATACAGCGTGGTAAACGGATAGGCGGCCACCTTGGGGCGCGCGGCCGACACGGCACGAATCAGCGTCGACTTGCCGGCATTGGGCAGACCCAGCAGACCGACATCGGCAAGCAGCTTGAGCTCGAGGCGCAGGGTACGCGCCTCGCCTGCGCTGCCCTTTGTCGACTGGCGTGGCGCACGGTTGACACTGGACTTGTAGCGCACATTGCCAAGCCCGTGAAAACCGCCCCGTGCGACCAGCAACGCCTGCCCCGGTTCCACCAGGTCGCCCATCAGCTCGCCGGTTTCGTCGTCGTACACCATGGTGCCGGCCGGCACTCTGACATAGAGATCCTCACCACTCTTGCCGGTGCGGTTGGAACCCATCCCGGGCTGGCCGTTTTCGGCACGGTAAGCACGCCGGTAACGAAAATCCACCAGTGTATTGATCTGTGGATCAGCAAGCAGGTAGACGCTGCCACCATCACCACCGTCACCACCGTCCGGCCCACCCTTCGGAATAAACTTTTCACGCCGAAAGCTGACACAGCCGCTGCCACCGTTGCCGGCAGCGATCTTGATTTTAACTTCATCGATAAATTTCATGCCTGCTGCCCGCTATCGCGTCGTGTTCCAGGAAAAACCGCACAAAAAAGCCCCGTCGAGCGGGGCCTGTGCTTGGACTGGTGTTGGGTGATCAGCTGTTCAGGCCGCTTCGATCCGTACGTACTTACGCTTTTTCGGGCCTTTGACCTCGAATACCACCTTACCGTCTGCCTTGGCAAACAGTGTATGATCACGCCCGCAGCCGACATTTTCTCCGGCATGAAAGTGGGTACCGCGCTGGCGCACGATGATATTGCCTGCTACGACCTGCTGCCCGCCGAAACATTTTACCCCCAGTCTCTTGGAAACCGAATCCCGTCCGTTCCTGGTACTGCCGCCTGCTTTCTTATGAGCCATCTGAGCCTTCTCCTGATCTGTTACATCTTAGGCCGGTGCCTGAATACCGGTAATTTCAAGTTCGGTAAAAGACTGGCGATGCCCGGTACGCCTGTCGTAGTGTTTGCGCCGCTTGAACTTGACGATTTCAATTTTCTTGTGACGCCCATGCGCTTTGACCTTCGCCGTGACCTTGCCACCTTCGATATACGGTGTCCCGATCGTGACCTTGTCGCCATCTGCAACCATCAAAACATCGCCGAGCTCGACGTTGGCACCTTGTTCCGCGTCGAGCTTCTCAACCTTGAGCGTATCGCCTTCGCTGACACGATATTGTTTACCACCGGTTTTAATGACCGCATACATGAGCTTGTTTCTCCGAATTCCTGCCTGACCTGTACCAGGCAATAGGTTGAAAGACCGCGAATTTTAGCCCTTATTCGCACTTCCGTCAATGCCATGGGCCCGAATATCCCCAGACGGGTGCTGGTACGTTGCCGGACAAGGCCTCGACAGCCTGCACGCCAGCCCTTTTCCATCTATAAAATAGGGTTATGTCACGGCACCGACGCCCCTGCAGTGCTCGTTTACTAATACCAGCAAAAAATTTTCTGTTATCAGAATCCGGCAAACTCCTCTACTATTGATGACGCTGGCTGGAGTCGAATCAACAGCCTTGGCGAACCAGCGCTGGCTTGAACCGACTAAGCTAGGTAAACTAGCCGTTGTAACCCAGCCATTGTAATAATGTACCGATCAACAGACAGATGTTAGTGACCACACAACCACAAAATACCGATGGATTGGCGTATGCACAGCAGCTCGTGGCAGAGGACTTCCAGAAGGTAAACGACCTGATCCAGCAATCCCTCGACTCTAACGTGGCACTGATCGGTCAGCTTGGACACTATATCATTAACAGCGGTGGCAAGCGGCTGCGGCCCTTGCTGGTACTGCTCAGTGCCAAGGCCGCCGGCTACACGGGCCGGGAACATATCGACATCGCTGCAATCATCGAATTCATCCATACCGCCACACTGCTGCACGACGACGTAGTCGACGCTTCGGAGATGCGGCGTGGCAAAGACACCGCCAATAAGATATGGGGTAACGAGGCCTCGGTGCTGGTCGGGGATTTTCTATATTCACGTTCCTTTCAGATGATGGTCAAGGTCGACAACATGCGGATCATGCAGATCCTGTCTGACGCCACCAACACCATCGCCGAAGGTGAAGTCATGCAGTTGCTGTACTGCCGTGAACCGGACACGACCGAAGAACAGTATCTGAATGTGATTTACTGCAAAACCGCCAAGCTGTTCGAAGCAGGCTGCCAGCTCGGCGCCGTGCTTGCCGGTACCGACGCTGAGACCGAACGGCAGATGCTTGAATTCGGCAAACACCTAGGCACTGCTTTCCAGATCATCGACGATGTGCTCGACTACAGCGGCAACGCGGAAACAACCGGTAAGAACATCGGCGACGACCTGGCAGAAGGCAAACCGACACTGCCGTTGATCTATGCAATGCACCAGGGCAATGCGGAACAGACCGAGACTATTCGCAATGCGATCAAGAACGGCGGCGCCAACCAGATTCAACAGGTCACCGCGGCGGTCCAATCGACCAATGCCCTGGACTATGCCGCACAAACCGCCAGGCAGGAATTTATCAAGGCCAGCACGCACCTTGGAATCCTGCCGGACTCCCCTTACAAAGATGCATTGGCTTCACTGGCAAAATTCTCGATCGAACGGTCGTTCTGACCTTTCTGGTTCCCAGCCTGCCAGGAAGCCTCTGCCCAATCCGGAAGCCCTAGCCCGGATTTCTCACCGGCGTTCGTCGCGAGACGGAGCAAGGGTGCGGTATGGGTGGCTTTCGCGACCGAGGAGCGCGCAGGCAAGTAGGGTGCGTTGTACGCACCAACACCACGATAGAACGCATCGCATCACCCGAAGATGCTTTGCTGGCTCGCCGACCGAGCGAAAGCCAGCAAGGACATGCCATTGCGCCGTCGCAGTAGAAGGGCGGTGAGCAATGCGGGCTAGCTGGAAACCGCAAAAAAAACCAGGTCAGGCTAGGCTAGCGACACGGATAAGCCTGGCGCAAGGCACTGATACTTATCTTGATTTCATCACCGCTCAAAACACTCGGGCGTGCTTTCATGTAGTTGACGACGATTCTCGCTGCGCCTCCAGCAGTCAATGAACCCGGCGGGCAAAACAAGGCAGTGCCAAACCGGCGCCTGTGCTGGAAGGTCGTTGCAATGATCCCCTGCATCTTTCCATAGCAATGCATGATATTCCCATGATCAAGCTTGGTTGTTGGAAGCCTGAGCGCCATGGTACGGATTGCCAGGTCACATTGCTTCAACAATTTGTATCCGTCAGCTGCCTGCACCCCCGCCGAAACAAACAACGCCACGACTAACAAAATAGTTTTTTTCATATACTATTCCCCATTCAACAATTAAAAAGTTCGGTCAACTGCCTGTAAAGATTATCACAAATCCCTACCAATCACATAAGTTTACGACGTTTGCGCCACACCAATGTCACACCAGCATGCGGCTTTGAACCCGCCTGTTAAAATCTGCTTTATTAAGACTAAAATCAAATACTTAACATAGTCTCAACAAACTCATCGCGGTATGGCGCGGTGAGTTTGTACAGTCGATGTTCACCAGGACTGACCCGGATGTCAACCTGGCGCACTCCCCGGGCGTTGTCTTGTTCAGACGCTCTTTTTCCGGCCTTTTTCATCTACGATGCGAACTCTGCTGCAGGGGCAACCTGTTTGAAAAAGGCCGGCGTTTTAATCACAAACACACCCGTTGGATTGTCGCCCGGCAACCAATACGCTAGACTTGAAACATGCAGTACTTCGTTGACAGCCAGCGGCTGCAGCACCGGGCACCCAGTTCAAGCATTCCGGTGCCGACATCCCCATGACTCACCCTGGTCACAAGCGTTGACGGGTGACAGGTAGAGCAAGATGGATGACAGACAGTCAAATGGATGACAATCAAATAGATGACACTGGCACTTCCCGGACTCATGTTCAAAAAATTTTTTACTAAAGACAAAACGGACTTGCAGATCGCTCTGCTGGCCCTGGCCGGTGACGACCCGCAGGCTGTGATCAAAGCTGCGCTGCGATTGGGCAGGACAGGCAGTCCACAAGCAATCGAGCCGTTGCTGGCACGGTTGGATGATGCCGATGAAAAAATACGCAGCGCCTGTGCCGAAGCACTTGGCGACCTGGCCGCCTGCCAACACCCGACGGTGCAGACCATGCTGGCACCGCTGGTCGACTGCCTGAACGACGGCTGTGAAGAAGTACGTTTCAGTGCCATGGAGGCCCTGGGAAAAACGCAGGCCGAGGAAGTCCTGGCGCCGATCATCACCGTGCTGAAACAGGATCCGAACCCGTTTGTCCGCGACAGTGCTGTCACCGCACTGGCCAATTTCCCGTACGAGGAATCGATCAGTGCGCTGATCAATGCGCTGACGGATAAAAACGAAATGGTGCGTTCCAGCGCTGCCGTCTCGCTGAACACGCTGATCGTACCGGACCTGGTCAACAAAGTAGTCAACAACGCCACCCTGCCGCTGATCCAGGCACTCAAATCGATCAACCACACCGGCCGTACGGCGGCAGCAGAAGCGTTGGGGAAAATCGGTGATCCCAGGGCGATCAAACACCTGAACCGGCTGCTGGAAGACAGCAAAAGCGAGGTACAATCGGCCGCGCGGGCCGCGATAGACAACATCAATGCGCTGATCGAATATCAACGCCTGCGTGAACTGATGGCAAAAAAATCGGCGGCCAAGCACAGTATCGATCAGGACGAGCCTGCGGTCTGAGCGTCACCTCAGTCCGGCTGTTTTTTCTCCCCGGCGCTGACGGGTTTTTCAGTGCCCTGCCTGATTTCCTTTTTCAACTGCGCCAACGGCATCTTCAGGCACAAGCGCATAAAACGTTTCTTGCGCTCCTCCCCTTTCCATTCGGCCATGATCGCGCGCAGCTCCGACTTCATTGCCTTGTCGCTGGCAGGCTTGGGCTGAGCACTCCAGCGCTGAAAAACTTCCTGGCAGCGTGACTGCCGCGACTCGGAAAACAGGTTCAGGCTCAACAGCACGATAATCGAAGTAACGACAAAACCGAGTATAAGATAAACTGCATGCTTCTTTTTGGGCATCGGTGTCTACCTGCAATGCTACAGACTGTTAAAAAGGCTTGACCTCACGATAATACAGTATTCACGAAACAGCGTACAGGGTAACCGAAAACAAACACCAAGCAAGTGTCCGGGTCACAAACCCGGAGCATGCATGCCGGCATCAGGCAAAAATCGTTTGAATAATATCCGCGTTAAGCTAGAATATCAGCACCAGTCGGGGCGTAGCGCAGCCTGGTAGCGCACCACTTTCGGGAAGTGGGGGTCGGAGGTTCAAATCCTCTCGCCCCGACCAATCAAAACATATACTTACCTCTTAAAAACTCCCAATCCATTTCTACCGATCGGCTCCAGCCAGCATTGCTCACCACCGTTCGTCGCGAGACGGTGCAAGGGTGCGGCATGGATGGCTTTCGCAACCGAGAAGCGCGCAGGCATCGCCTGTTTTCGGCTATCCGCTGCCACTTTCCTGCAACAACGCATAATCCTCACCCAACAGTTCCGCGGTCAGACTTGCTGCAGCCGCGTAGAAGTCTTCCTGTGCTTCCCGCTGCAGGCGTTCGCAATAGGCCGGTACCCAGGCCAGCAGGTGGTCTTGCAAGAACTGCCGTTGTGCATCGCGCAGTGCGGCGACTTCTTTTGTACTGTTTTGTTTTGTACAGGCGACGGATTCGTCGTGGCACAGGAATGCCATGAATTTAAGTTCCACACCAAGATGGTCCTGCGGGCCGACGCCTTCTTCGAATTCGCCATAGCCTGCGCGCTGGTAGCTGCGCAGCACCACTCTGGATCCGAGCAGTCAATCGAGCAGGATTTCAAGCGCGGAATTGATCGCCTGCAACCTGACCTTGTCACCACCACGGTCCGGATGATGCTGCATCACCAGGCGGCGGTACGTCTGCTTGATCGTCTGGTCGTCGACGGGATCCTGCAGCCCGAGAACCGCCAGTGCATCATGACGCTTTTCATTCCTGCCAAGCCTGTTCCAGAACGACGCCAGCAGTTCATAGACCTGGTCTTCGGAAGTGTCGCGCATATTCCCAAGGTCGAGATAATAGTCACGCAGTTTGTCCGCTGACACCATGGCCTCGCTTCCCTGCCGGTAAGGCAACAAGCGAATCTTCAGTACGTCGATCTCCAACCAGGCCTGTTGCGTGTCGAGCATCCGGTCGCGTAACCGGTACAGCGCGTGATAGAGCAGGAAATGGGCCTGGAAGATCTCGTAGGGCGACATGGCGCCGCTGCCGGTGAACACGAAGAACCCCTGCCGCTGCAGATGTTTAAGCAGATCATACTCCGAGATTCCCGCCCGCTGCTGCCTGAGTTCGGCTTCGACCGCTGCCAGAAAACTCTCCGGCAGCGGCGAGGCAACGGAATCGTTTGTCGTCATCAACAGACCTCGATGCTGTTCATATCGACCGCGCAATACAAACCGGCCAGGATGAGTGTATCAATGGTACCCGCCTATTTACGCCGCCGCCAGGTAATCGACTGCCAGGCCATCACCGCACTGATTACCATCACCGCCAAGCCAACCAGGTGCACCGGGTCGTTCAGGTAATGACCGTGCTGCTTGTGATCCTGGATAAACGTCACCGCCACAAACCCGGCAGATGCCAGCAAGACGACCGACGACAGGATAAAACTGATTCCATTCGCCACCGAACCAAAAAACCCTTTCTTCCGCGGCAGCCCCTCTCCACAGAACCGGCACTTGAGCGCCTCCTCCCTGACCTCTTCAGCACAGTATGGGCATTTTATAGTCATACTCCTCCTCCAAATTCAATCAGGCTTTTGCCAGATTGTACCCCTTCCAATCCTGGACATCCACGAATTGGCAGCCACCGACCGTGGATCGATCATGGAGATCGATTATGGACACCCACCTATTTCGATTTGTGAAGTCAACCGAAAACTGGTTCCGATCCCGACACCAAATAAATGACCGAGTAAATTACTGGACACCCAGACTTTACCGCAGGATAAGTTTGTGGCTGTCCATGATTGATGGTTGAATTAAAATTAGTGGGTGTCCTGAATTAGATTGAATTGGTGGGTGTCCTGAATTGAATTTTCTGTATGTGGATGATTTTTTGCTGGTGGTGGACAAGGTGTCTGGGTTGTTGTCGGTGCCTGGACGGGGTGAGCATAAACGGGATTCGGTCGTGGTCCGTGTGCAGCAGCGGTATCCGGAGGCGCTGGTCGTGCACCGGTTGGACATGGAGACTTCCGGTGTGCTGCTGTTGGCCAGGTCCAGGAAAATGCAACGCGAACTAAGCCTATTGTTTCAACAGCGAAAAATCGAAAAACGTTATCTCGCGCTGGTGACCGGCAAGCTGCCGAAGTACTCTGGCACGATCGATAAGCCGCTGGCGGCTGACTGGCCCCGCCGGCCCCGGCAGAAAGTCGACTTTACGCACGGCAAGCCCTCGATCACTCACTATAAAGTGCTGCAGTATCACCGCAACGACAATACCAGCAGGCTGGAGCTGCGGCCGATTACTGGCCGGTCACATCAGTTAAGAGTACATTTACAATCGATCGGCCACCCGATCGTTGGTGACAAGCTCTATGCGAATGACCATGCCCATGCCTCGCGGCTGATGCTGCATGCACTGTCCTTGGCATTCGAGCACCCGGCGACCAAACAACGCCTCCGCCTGCAGTGCCCGGCCGGCTTTTAGCACGCCTTTCTCACCGTCCTCCTGCTACGTATGGTACTAACATACCTTGGCTGGCTTTCATCCGGTCGGCGGGCCAGTGGGTAAAACCATCTTCGCGTGATGCGGGCTGTCGTGGTGGCGGTGCGTACAACGCACTCTTACCTGCGCGCCCTCGGTCACTACCTATGCCGCACCCTTGCTCCGTGTCGCTACGAACGCTGGTGAGCAATGCGGGCTAGGTGCCTTCATATTCCCTCACAATCTCTACAACCTGGACCTTGTACCAGCTATACCACTTGGATTTACCCGACTCCTGCGCAGCGAGATGACCCACGTCATTTTTCCACGCATTTATTTGCTCTTGGGTTTCCCAATAAGAAATTGAAATCTCTTCATCGCCCTCAGAAACCGAAACAAACTCAGTACAGCCATATTTTTCAATAGCACGCTGCCTCATTCGCTCCGCGGTTCGACTATATTCTTTATCCATCCCGGCGACTTTCGCCCTGAAAATGACAGCATACATTCGATTCTCTCTTTACACGCGACAACCAGTGGTGGTGCGTACAACGCACCCTACTTTGGGGCATAACATTTTTTAACCGTAAATCCTTTGGTGTGTTGCACACACCGTCACGATGGGGGCGAAGATACTTCGTATGTGCCAACACCGCGACGAATCCTATTGCGCCGCGTGACGATCCTTTTACACACGATTCTTCCGTACCATGTCATGATCCATACATTGGTGCGCTCCTCGGTCGCGAAAGCCACCCAGGCCACACCCTTGTACCGCCCGGGCTATACTGATATTATCTTCCAATTCAACATCTTACAAATACATCCACAAATTGAACGTAATTCTGCGGGTGTACGACAAACGGATATCGGATCAGCAAGACAATCGACTTGGGAGTACACCATGAAAACTATAAACTACAGCTTGGCGACAGCAGCCAGTATATTACTTGTCAGTGCAGCCGGCTTTCTCGCCAGCCCGGCTTCGGCTGACGGCACACACTCGCATTCCGCCGACACCAAACACACGGAAAAGAAAGCAACGAAGAAGACTGACAAAAAAGCTGTACAGAAAACGACTAAAACAGCTGTCAAGGGCCGTCATACCGACAGCCATGCACACACGCACAGCAAACCGAAAAAGAAAAAACCGACCACGGCGAGCAGGAAAAAGGCACGTCGGTCAGCACGCACAAAACCGGCTCACAGGCGTCTTGCAAGAATACACAAAACCAGGCGCCACCTGCGCAAGCGTCACAGGCTCGTCAGGCCGGCCAGAAAATGCGCTCACCGCCATCACCGGCGCCACGTGGTCAAAAGGCAGCGCAACAAAGCCACGTACCTGTACCACGGCCCGTCTGTATACCCGATGCTCGGGCACCTCGAACCGGACTATCTCGATGATGACTATGACCTCGATCATTTTGCCGATCATCATGATGACTTCTAAGCAAATCCCTGCTTAACCAAACCCGGATCAACCAAACCCAGATCAACCAAACCCAGAACCCCTGCACAAGGGGTTCTTTGGTTTGCCACGCTCAACGGTTACCGAACTCGAGCAGGTAAAGGCTCATCAGGCCGACTTCACGAACCCCCAGCAGTTGCTCGAGCTCAGGTTCACAAAAGCCGCCCAGCGGCAGATGCAGTAACCCCAGTGCGGTCGCCAGCAGGCAGAGATTCTGCGCGATATGTCCGGCTTCCAACAGCATAAAACGGTATCCCCTGTCACCGTACTTGCGCCGGATCAGCGCCAGGTCACCACTGAGTAACAGGTAGAACGATGGCTTGGGATCGTCGGGTTCCCTGATGATCATCGGGTCCAGTTGTGCGTCCAAGGCTTCAGGTCCGGCATAGCCATGCAGCTTCTCGAGCACCTGCCGGCCCGCGTTGACATGATAGATTCCAGTATCGAGCTGTTCGACATGGCGTGCAAAAAGATAGACTGACACAGGATACAGCCCGCCGGCCGACGGATACGGCCGCTGCCGCAGTCCGTTCTCTTTCAGCTCTCCAGGCGCGAGCGCACAGGTCAACAGGGTCGACAAGGCAGCGAACCTGACAGGCGACGGCGCAAACTGCTTGTTGGAACCACGGCGCTGCAGGCAGTCCGCCAACGAAGCATCGAGCCGCGACGGCGCCAGTGCAATGGACTCAGCCTGTGCATAGTTCACCGGCTTTCCAGACAGGTTTTCGCTCACCATCTGGCGCAGGAACTGAAACGAGGTCTCCTCGGTCAGCTCGGTATTACGGTGATAGAATTGCGCAAGATTCAGGCTCGCGTTCTCATTCCCGCTGTCCATCACACCTCCTGTCAGCCCAACGCATGCGGCCACTGGTTCAGGGCCGCGCCTTCACTGATATAATGATAATGTTCATGTGGCCGTTGCGCATGCGCGGTTCCCAAGTACGGCCAGCGGGTGTCCGCATGCAGCCAGTTCAAACCCTTGATCAGTACCCGGACCACGTGCAGCCCAAGCGGCTTGATATCCCGGGTGGTAAGATCGACCCACGCCGCTTCCAGTCCCGCCTGCGCAAGACGCGAGTACAATTCCCGGGATGTAAAATGACTGCAGGCCTCGCGTGTGCCTGGCGTGTCGCCCCAGCGAAACGTCCCACCCTGCTGCAAAAACCGTGTGTGCTCGAGCAGACTGGGATACAGGTTGTAAAAATCGGCATTGCCATCGAAATCCGCCGGGAGCTGTGCCGCGGAAATTTTTTTCTGCTTCATCGATGTCTCGGAAAAAAAGTGCTGCCACTTGGACTCGAGATAGTAATAGGCCAGCATCGCCTCCCTGCTTGCCTTTTCAAACGCCTGACGTGCATCGAGATGACACGCAACACCATGCGTCAGCCATGGACCATGCCTGTCTCCATAAGACCTCGGCGCACGCAACACTACCAGCAGGACTGGAAACCCACTGCGCCCCGTCAGGTCGTAGACATCGACTTCCCAGTCCTGGTGCTGCAAGACAGGAAAACACGCCACGGCCCAATCTTCCTGCTGTATCGACAACCGTGGCGGAGCACCCTGGTAGAGCCAGCACAGGCTGTAGGCGTCGCGTTCGATCACCTCGAAAACGGCATTTTCGATTGCCGATTCGTTGTCGCTTCCACAAGCCAAGCCAGTCGAGTTGGCATCGATATAGTAGTGACTATCGCCGGTATAGGGAAGCAGTGTCCAGGCTGCAGGCACCAGCAGTTCCTGCTCCTGCCCCAGCGACCTGGCCGGAATCCATTCCAGCTCTGCGTCTTTGTCGTAGCGCATATAGTGGAATTCTTTACGCTGTGTCTGCGCACTGGAGAAACGACTCAGCTCATCCGGCGAAAAAAGCGCAAAACGCTTTCGCAGCTGCTTCTCACTGCCACGCTGTATTCCAGCACGGGGCCTGAACGCGGCACAGTAGCGTTCCAATGTCTCACCAAGGACACTCATCATCGTCTGCTCGCGGCTGAGCCCGATTCCCCCGCAAGGCGGGTGCCAGGAATGCGCGCCGGCCAACAGGCCGACATCACAGGTCCGTGCACTGCCGTAGTACCAAGGCCAACCTCCTGCTGCCGGGTTGAGGAGCGTGAAATCCTGGATAATCCCGCAACGGCGTCCACGCAATGTCTCAAGCAGTTCGTCCGGCGATAGTGGTTGTGCCGCTGCCATGTGTTACTCCGCAGCCAGTACTGGATCACAAACGGAACAGCCGGGCAGCTGCAGCACTTTTTCCTGCTGTACCGACCAGTCCAGCAGATTGATGAACCGGGATTGCCCGGCCAGTGTCGCCAGGTGACGATCGAGACACCAACGTAAGACCTCGTCCGCGGCCATCTCGGCCATGACCCGGGCCTGCCAGTCCAGCCACAGGCCGCGCGCAGCGCCTGAGGCCTGGTGCTGAAACAGGCGGTGCTCTAACGGGTGTTCACGGTTACTGAAGGTCCTGGCAGCAAGGCAGGCATGGCAGGCAGTCTTTTGCGGCAAAAACAACGGCCCGAGCTGTGCCAGCGTCGTACTTGCCTGGCGCAGCATAAGCCATGGCAGGCCGGTGCCGTATGCTGCACGGTTGA
>JALUUZ010000257.1 GCA_027021095.1 Gammaproteobacteria bacterium | reverse complement strand
CGCCAAAGTAGGGTGCGTTGTACGCACCAACACACCAACACACCAACACACCAATGTATCGACAATAACGCAATTCTTCCACGCCACGCTATCGTTGTACGGCCTCACGCACCAAAATCAACACGTGTTGTCTACTTTCGCTTGGCACGTTTGCGCAGTTGATAGTGCGCAATGCCAGGCATGATCCTGTCCAGCGGCAGGGCGTCGACCGAGCCGTATTGCCGGCAGGCTGTTTCGAGCAGTGTATCGATATCGGTTGCAGACGCAGCGTCGAGCAGTGTCTGCAGGCCCTGCAGGCCGCCACATTGAATCCTGATTTCCTTGCCGTGGGTACGTGCGGCAGAGGCCTTGCTGCTGCCGAGCGCAAACCTGGCGGCCTCGCGCAGGGTACCGATGTAGCGGGTGCAACGCTGTTGAGTGCCTGGGCGGGTGCAGCCGATGGCTTCACGCTCGGCGATATTGTATTTCTGCAGCAGCCGGCAACCGAAGCGCCTGGTCAGGATCGCTTTTTCGAACGGGCAGGGCAGGGGGTTGACAGCGTGGTAGGTTTGACGGAACCTGTGTTCATCCATATCCGCAGGGTTATTCTTCACCCATCGGGCGTGGCTCGCGGGTGCTGGTCAGGAGTTTTTCCGCCTCACGTTCGTGTTTGGCATGAATCAGCCGGTAGGTGAATGCGGCGTCCTGTTCCAGCTGCGCACGCAGACTGCGGGTATGTTGTTTTGCATCCCTGTAGTTGTCGAAACGCTCGATGAAGTCGAGTGTCTTGTTCGGGTAGATACGGTATACAAAGTAGGGCATAGGCAGGTTTCCTGTTGCAAGCTGGTTACAGACTATATCATAATTCTGGTCGTGGTGGTGCGTACAACGCACCCTACTTTAGGTGTATGATATTGCTTTGCCGTAAATCCTTTGGTGTGCTGCGCACACCGTCATGATAGGGCGGGGTGCATTGCATATACCAACACCACGACAAATCGTATCGCATCACCTGGTCATTCTTCTACACACGATATGTCCTTGCCGCAAATCCCTTGGTGTGCTGCGCACACCGTCACGATGGGGCGGGGGTGCATCGTATGTATCAACACCGCGCGACGAATCATAAAGCCGGATAGCGCAGCGAGTGTCGGCGCAGCAGGCAAAATAGCTTGGTAAATGACCGGTGCGGCATGTTATCATCGGCCCACGGAAGATTCCAGTGGGCTGATCTTGGTATTGGCTAAAGACATATAAAAAGCAGGTTTATTCGATGACGACAGACGCGCATGAGAAAGAAGAAGCTATACTGGCCGCGGTCAAAAAAACATTGACGCTGGTAATCAAGGACACCGCGACCCCGCCCGAGCTCAAGCATCCGCTGAGCAAAACGACGATTCTCAGCCTGCGCCAATGCCTGAGCCTCATTTCCGCACGTGAGCAGGAACTTGCGAAGCTGCTTGGCAAGGAAATGAACAAGCGCCCCTATTATATCGATGATCCGCGTCACAGCAGCAACGGCGGGCCGCTGGAAAAGCAGGACGGTGTGATCGTGGATTTTCCAAAAACTGACGATTGAGCTGCCTTCCCCCCTTGAAATCAGTGTGAACGCAACTATATTAGAAATTATTAATATACTTGTGGGAGGTTGACTATGACTGAATTGATCAAGGGGTTTCCTTTCGACGGCGTGGTGACGGTGAACCGTGTGATCCTCAAGCCTGAGTACAGTGTCGAGGACCTGGAAGAACGTGTCGCCGTGTTATGCGAAAACGTCAAGACTTATCACTCGGACACAGGTTTCGTCGGCGGATTTGTCGCACTGAATACAGGGGATATTTCCAACGAAGGCAGTACGGTCGGGCAGGCGGTTGAAAGCCCGCTGAAAGACCGGGAGGCGTTGATCGTCACCTTCTGGAATTCCTTCGAGGACCACGAGAAATCACACCGGAGTGATACTTTTCAGCCATTGTTCAAAAAGGTGCTGGAGCTTTGTGAAAATGGTAATGAGGAGATTGCCTATAAAATGCTCTGGTCGGGCACAGCCTATTCGAAACAGGATGCCGAGGCGGCGCGCAAGGCCAAGGAGTCTCACGCTGCCTGATGTGTGGCGCCCAGGCCCGCATTGTTCCTCTTCCTTCTGCTTTGCGTGACGGTTGATCACGCGTCCAGCCCGGTTTTCGCCCGGCCGTTTCGCTACGGACAGTGGTGAGCAACACGGGCTGGCCTCGTCCCGGTGCCAACGGTGCAGGCAGAGGCACGATGCGTTCTGCTCAGACGGCTTCGGTAGTACGCTGCTGGCGCGACGAGATCATGACCTCGATCAGTTGATCTTCCAGTTCGATGCGTTCGGCCATTTGTTCACCAAGGTTGGAGAGGTCTGCTTCGAGCGTGTCAAAGCGCCTTTTTTGCCCGTCAGCCGGGGCTTCGGCATTATCCTGGAAGTAACGGTCATTGAAATCCAGTATCGTTTGTGTCGACTGCAGGATATGCG
>JALUUZ010000256.1 GCA_027021095.1 Gammaproteobacteria bacterium | reverse complement strand
CTCTATAAGGACAAGTTGCAGGAGCTGGTCAAAGACCTGGAGAACAACGCAATCGACAAACGGCAATATGCTGCCGCAGAAGCCGAATTGAAAAGACAGCTGCTTGAAGACACCGACGATCAGGATACAGGCGCAGCAGCACAACACGGCCCGGTACACGACAAGACCAAACCCTACCGAATCGCGTTGGCGCTGGTGTTGTTTATTCCTGCCTTCAGCCTGTCGCTGTACCTGCTTTTCGGTCAACCAGGCTCACTGCGAAAGTCGGCATTCCATCCGCAAACCGGCGCGAATGCACAACACAGCGGCACGGCGGAACGCCGTACCGGGAAACCCAAACCACCCAGTGTCGAATCCGTCAGGAAAATGATCAAGCTGATCAAGCAAAAGCTCAAGCAAGACCCGGAAAATCCCACCGCCTGGATCATGCTGGCACGCGCCTATACCTATATCCGCGAGTTCGGCCCGGCCGCTGACACCTACCAGATGGCGATGAAATACAACAAGAACAACCCGGGACTGCTTGCCAACTACGCGGATGTCCTGGCCTCTGCGCATGGCGGGAAAATCACCGGAAAGTCACTGCAACTGGTCATGCAGGCACTCAAGCTGAAGCCCAACCACCTCAAGGCGTTGAACCTGGCCGGCACCGCCTATTACCAGGCTAAAGACTATAAAAAAGCACTGGGTTACTGGGAGAAACTGTACAAACTGCTGCCTGCCGGCTCGCCGTATGCCAACGCCGTCCTCGGCTCGATCAACGATGCCCGTAAACAACTCGGCCTGCAACCGCTGACAGCGAAGAAAGTGCCTGCCGACGCGCCCACTGCGGAAAAATTCGTGATCTCAGGCCGTGTCTCACTCGATGCCAGGTTTAAAAACAAACTGACCGGCAAAGAGACCTTGTATATCATCGCCAAGGCCGTCTCTGGTCCGCCGATGCCGATCGCAGTGTTAAAAAAGACCGTGGCAGACCTGCCGCTGGATTTTGTTCTCGACGACAGCCAGGCGATGTCACCGAACTTCAAGCTTTCCAGCCAGAAGCAGGTACTTGTGT
Organism: Gammaproteobacteria bacterium; assembly: GCA_027021095.1. GTDB lineage: Bacteria > Pseudomonadota > Gammaproteobacteria > SZUA-21 > SZUA-21 > SZUA-21. The sequence continues at coordinate 1,427 of JALUUZ010000256.1, read as the reverse complement.
TTGCCCGCATCGTCAAACATGCAGGCGTACGCCGCCAGGCCGGTGATATCGAAAGTGTACCGGTAAAGGTCAGCCGCCGCAGTGGTAAGATCACACTGCTGCTCGATAAAATCCAATAGCCCCCTTACTTTCTCCGCGCCAAATAAAAAGGCCAGGTACTCGATGTACCTGGCCTTTTCACTTGCAGGCCGTCAACCACCAAAACGGCCTTTATTCCATGTCCGCCTGCTCAGTAATGTCCCCTGTTACATACTGCTGCATGCACCCTGCAATGTCGGCCGCCATACCGGTGACAATAGCTCAGCGCGATATGACGTGCACGATGACGAGTTGGCGCCCTGCCGGCCCCATAGGCGCGCCTGTGCGCTCCGAAAGCAAGCGCCGCACAACCATGAAACCTGAGAAGAATCACACATCCGTAGCCGCATTCACGCAGCGCGCGGTGATCAGCTTGATGCTGGGTTGCATAGTTATAGGAATAACCATAGCGCAACGTATGCTTGTTCAATGCAATCGCACCGGCGGCAAATACCTGTGCTGTTACAAACAACATGGCCATGGCCATCAGGATTCTCTTATACATTCATTTTCTCCCAATTGTGTTGAAAAATAAAAAGCCAGGCCCGGCAGTTATCCAGGCTTGCGACTGGAAAGCAGAAAGATTGAGACTACTGAATAAATTGCGATCACAAACGATCATCAACCACCCACACAATACTCCCCTCCAGACCCACTAGTTTAGCGATTTACCGCAACGACGCAAGAGCCAGCAGTGGTTAACAAACAGCATGCGACAGCCGAAGTTGCTTAATTGAACAAGCTCTCGCCTCAGTCTTCAATATATTTGTCCAGTATATTGCGTTTCTGGTGTTCTGCAATCTCAGCTTTTCTCCTGGCTTCCAGGATCTCTTTACGCTCCTGCAGGCGTGCATCGACAGCGCCCTCGACCAGCTTGATGCTTTGTTCCCCGAAAAGAACCTGGCGCAGCAAGCGGTAACCAAACTTCAGACGTTCGATTTCATCGCTGTCGATCGTGGCAAACTCCTGGTCGGAAAGATCGTAGACCTTACGAAAACTTTTTGAATTCAAAAATTTCCTGAAACGATCGATATCGAATGCGACCATAAAAAAGAACTGAAAGCTGGTCAGTGACGGCTTGCCGATTGCCGGACCTGCTGATTTTTTCTTCAGGATGATTCGATAGAATTCCCTGTTCAATTCATCATAGTCTTCCAGGCCCTGCTCGATGCGGTACTCTGCAACGCTAATTTCCTTTTTTTCTTCATGGCCTTTACAATGGGATTCCTTGACCAGCGCATAGTGCTGCTCATCATGGTATTCGTCCGCTCTGCGTGACGACAACAGGGCTATCGGGTAATAGCGGCAGGCCGTTGGACGGTCCGCGTAGACCCGGCAGCCTTTTTCCT
>JALUUZ010000255.1 GCA_027021095.1 Gammaproteobacteria bacterium | reverse complement strand
AGCAGCGGCAGGCGCATGGCTTTTTCCTCCTGTTATGCATGGAATAATAGTAGCGGGTATTGATGACGGTGGTTGGCTGTGCTGTACAAGCCCAGGGATGTGGCAGACAAGCGCGGACTTTGTGCCCGGTGCGCGGTCGATAGTGTGCGGCGTGTACGGCCGGTGATAGAACTTGAAGGCACCGGACCCTGCCTGGTCCGCATTTTTCACCGTCTGCCTGTTGCGGTATCCCGCTGCGAAGGATGGTAAGCAATCCGGACTGGACCGGTGTGACAGTGCCGGTCGTTTATTTCTTGATGCCGTATTTCTTGCGGAATTTATCGACCCGGCCACCAGTGTCGACGATTTTCTGCTTTCCGGTAAAAAACGGATGGCATTTGGCGCAAACCTCGATACTGAGTTTGCTGTCCTGCAGTGTCGAGCGTGTCATAAAGGTATTGCCGCAACTGCAACTGACTTCAATATCTGTATATTCCGGATGTATCTCTGCTTTCATGGCCTTGCCTCGTGCCGAATCTCCAGTTGAATCCAGGGTCTGCCTGCTGAGTTCGCAGTGCCGCGAGGGAACGGTGTCTCCCGGCTCGCCTGGATAGAGCATAGTAAAAAACCGCGCCTTTTCAGCATCGGCTGAAAAGGCGCCTATCTTACGTTGAAAACGGGATTACAGCAAGTCCTGGGTGGCCAGATCTGCTTTTTTCCTGGATTTTCCCGGAAATTTGAGTACATTCGGTTCGCTGCCGGTGGTTCGGACCGGGGCCTGGGAGGTGGCCGCGTCAGCAGTATAGGGGTCTGTCAGGCCGTGCAGGGCCTCGAGCAGGCCGTTTTTGCCCTTGATCGAGTCCCACATCATGTTTGAAATTTCGATGCAGGCGGCCAACGGGGTTTTGGCCAGCCTGCGTATGCTGTCGACGCGCCATTGCAGGCAACGCATACGCTGTTGTTTTTCTTCCGGCAGGTCCTGGATAAAGTTATTGATTACCTGTTTGCGGTATTGCTCAAACGCTTCAGGATCAGTGGACGCGAGCGACGACCACTTTTCAAAATCGAAGTTGTTAGAATAATCTTTCATAACTAGCTAATTTATGGCTACATTTAATAAGGTAACCCACCTTTTGTTGTTAGTATGACGATACCCTATCATAAAAAATATTTGTTGTCGCGAATTTGTGCACACAATAAACTTCTAGAAACTATAAGGTTAATTTGCTTTGATCGGTGGTGACAAATGACAACCCCCGCCTGAATGCTCCTGCGGTCCGCAAGCTTTTTTCTGCGCCGTTGCAGTAGAAGGGTGGTGAGAAATTGCGCTGGCCATTGACAAAAAGCCTGCATAGTTTTTCACAGCCTGTGGATAAAATTGTGAATAACGCCGAGGGTGTTCGATCAAGCAGACCGATTCGTGTTAGAATCTGCCCGGCCTGGTTTTCAGGTATGAATGAAAATTTTAGACAAAACAGCATGATACGGTTGAATTTCAATATCGTTCCGGCCGAATTCTGATTAAACAGTGCTCATATTATGGTTTTTGTCAGCTTGTGAATAGTTTTGTTGCGTCCGAAAAATCAATCGTTCGATCAGATATATAGGAAGAATCCGGTTGTGACGGGCAGCACAGATTCGTGGCCGTGATGCAGGATGGAAAGACCCGAGCATAATAATGGAAAAATACCAATGACAGTACAATCGCGTTGGAAGCCTGTGTTTTTTATCGCCGGACAGCTGGTTGCCGTGCTGCTGCTGGTCAGCTGGTGGGTAGAGGCGTCTCCGCTCAAGGCATTCTGGGAAGAGTTGGACAGGCGTGTGTTCTACTGGTTGAACGGTTTGCTGGCCGAGGACACAGAAGCACGTACTTTCTGGGCGGTTGCCAACAATCGCTGGTTCGACCTGGTGGGTGCCTGCTTGTTCGGCCTTATTTTTTTGCAGTATGTCCTGGCCGATCAGCAGGGTTTTACCGCGCAGCGGATCGGGCTGTTTTTCTTTCTGCTGCTTTTCTCGGCGTTGGTGGTGCTGCTGGTGGACCAGGGGTTCGAGAAGGTCGAGCGCAACAGTCCGTCCCTGGTATTGAAGCCCGTCTACAAGCTGTCCGAGCTGGTGCCGCAGATCAAGTCCAAGGATGGTTCAGGGCAGAGCTTTCCCAGTGACCATGCGATCTATCTTTTTATGTGGAGTGGATTCTATTTTCTCTTTCTTGGCTGGGTGCGGGGCCTGTTTGCCTTGGTCCTTGCGTTGATCCTGACCACGCCCAGGCTGGTTTCGGGTGCGCATTGGTTTACCGACAACTATGTCGGTGGCTTGAGTATCGCGCTCATCGGTTTCACCTGGATGGCGGCAACCCCGCTGCGGCAGAAGGCCATGGTCTGGTTGACACCGTTCGGCAGGCTGCTTGCGCCGGTTTTGTTGCAGCCGTTACGGTGGTTGAGATTGATTCGATGAGGTGCTCGGTCGTGGTGGTGCGTACAACGCACGAGGCTGTGTGAAAACTCCG
>JALUUZ010000254.1 GCA_027021095.1 Gammaproteobacteria bacterium | reverse complement strand
AGTAGAAGGGTGGTGAGCAATGCGGGCTAGCGCAGTCCCGGCCTTTGACCGGCCTGCTGCGGCAGCAGCTGCCTGCCAAGCGATGCGCCAAAGTTCCTGATCACCTGCTGCAAGACGGTTTCCTTGATCGTAAAATCGACCAGCTTGTCGGCCCCGAACATCCTTGCCACCTGCGAGGTATCCCCCAGGTCGTCGATCAGTCCCAGCGCCCTGCCCTTTTTCGCATCCCAGATCAGGCCGCTGAAGATTTCCGGAGCGTCTTTCTTCAATCGGTTCTTACGGCCTTTTTTTACATCCTTGATAAATTCATCCAGCACATGCCGGACCAGCTTCTGGTGATGCTTCCTGTGCTCGGGGTTCAACGGCGAAAAGCTGTCGAGGTAATCTTTGTTCTTGCCTGCCTTGATGATCCTGCGCTGCACGCCGAATTTCTCCATCAGCTTGTCGTAACCAAAACCTTCGTAGATCACACCGATCGAACCCACCAGGCTGTTGCGGTTCGCGTAAATCTCGTCACTGGCCGATGCAATGTAATAGCAGGCGGAAAAGCAGCCTTCGGCGATCACCGTCACGATACGAATATAGGGGTAGACCTGCTTCAAACGCCGAATCTCGTCATACACGTAGGCGGCCTGCACCGGCGACCCGCCGTTGCTGCTGGCCAACAGGATGATCCCCTTGGTGTTGGAGTCGGCCACCGCATTGCGCAGTGCCTTGATCAGGTTCCTGGCACTGGCACTGCTGCCCTCGCTGATCTCGCCGCGGATCCTGATCAGCGCGGTGTGCGGTTCATTCTTCAACGACACCACGGCTGGGCTTTCAGTGTCGACCAGCAAAAAGATGACTGAAACCGCGATATAGCTCAGCGCAAGAAACAACACGAACAACAGTGCAAACAAGGCCCGAAAAAAAATATTCCAGCGCCGTGTCGTGCGTTGTTCATGCAACAGCTGCTGCGAAATCTGCTGCAACACGGTCAACTCTGCCGCTTCCGGCCTGCCGGCCTGCGAAGCGGAAACCTGGTCCTCCTTGGAATCGGTCATCCGGCCTCCTCAGCAAACCTGTCGACCGCGATACGGCCCGACATGAGACGCTAACTCGCGCAGTGAATCGATACACGCCAGCGGGGAATACTTTGCCAGCCGCTGGCGGTCATGCACCCCGTAGGTAACCGCCACCGAATCCATGCCCGCCTGGCGTGCCATCTCCATGTCGTATTCCGTGTCACCGACCATCACCGCCTCCGCGGCACTGAGCCGTAAATCCTGCAGGATCGCGTGCAACATGTCCGGGTGAGGCTTGGAGCGGGTTTCATCGGCACATCTGCTGGCACAAAAGTACTCGGACAACGCGGTTTCCTGCAACGCCCGGTCCAACCCGCGCCGGCTCTTGCTGGTCGCCACCGCCAGGCGATACCCCTGCTGTTTCAGCTCGGCAAGTGTCTGTTCGACACCCGGAAACAACGGCGTCTGCTGGCGCGGATCCAGGTAGGCCTCACGGTAGCAGTCGACGAAGCGTTGAATGAAGCCAGGCTGATCCGCATAGTCCGGGTACAGCGCCTCGACCGACTCACGCATGCCAAGGCCGATAATGTTCCTGGCGGTGTCACGGTCACGCACCTCGATCTGCATACACTGCATCGCATACTGTAAACTGTCGACGATATGCTCGATCGAGTCCATCAGCGTGCCGTCCCAATCAAAAATGACAAGTTTTCGTTGTTTCATCCAACCCCGGGTGGTCTGTGCTGTAATTGAAAAAGCTAAAGCGTTCGTAAAAAATCATCCAGCCTGTCAGGCAACTCGCAGACCAGTTCCAGCGTCTGCTGACTGGCCGGATGCCGCAGCCTGAGCCGGTGCGCATGCAGAAACAGACGCTTGAGCCCGGCTTGCTTCATCTTCAGGTTGAACTCCCTGTGACCATACTTGCTGTCGCCGGCGACCGGGTGCCCCAGGTGCGCCAGCTGTGAACGGATCTGGTGCGTCCTGCCGGTCTCGATCGACACTTCCAGCAGTGTCGTTTCCTGGTAGACCGCCAGCGGCCGGAAATGACTGACCGCCAGCTTGCCCTCCTCACCGGCGACCATCCGCCGCTCCCCACCACGCTGCTGCCTGGACAACTTCATCGCCGAGCGGCAGCGGCCCTGCCGCCACCGGCCCTGCACCAGCGCCAGGTAGTGTTTCTGCACGAGCCGCTGTTTGAACTGCGCCTGCATGTCGAGCAGTGCCGCACGGGTCCTGGCCACCACCAGGCAGCCGCTGGTCTCCCTGTCCAGACGGTGCGCCAGCTGCAACTCGGCGTCTGCGCCGCAGCAGGCCTGTAGTATATCAATGACCCCATAGCTCAGGCCACTGCCGGCATGCACCGCCAATCCGGCCGGCTTGTTGAGCACGAGCAGAAATTCGTCATCGAAGACGATGCGGCGCCGGACCGCGGCGAGCAGCTGCGGGTCCAGCCTTGGCACCTGGCGTGGCTGGCCGCCGTCA
>JALUUZ010000253.1 GCA_027021095.1 Gammaproteobacteria bacterium | reverse complement strand
TGTCTTCCCTCTTCCAATCCTTTCTGCTTGCCTTCCTGCAATACTTCTTCCACCGCCTTGCGCCGGCTTTCCTCAATCACCCTTTCCTGCCACTTTCTGATATTTTCTGACAACATAGTACGCACCTCGGTCAAATCTTGTATCTGGCCGTGAGCCAGCTCCAACCCCTTGCGCGGCGCCAACACATGGCAAACCCAGGTCGTCAGATCCTGCCTCAATCCCGGATTAGAACCTGACACCAATCCAGCCAATGCATCGATCCCGGCAAGTAGTTCTGCATCATTCGCGGCATTCTCGAGCCGGAACAAGGCCCCTGCCAGCGAATCGCCTTTACCGCCTGGAAAGCGATTTTCCTCTATCAAATAATAGCGCATTTGTGGCTGGTAAGGCCACAGCGGCGAGCCCTCGGGCAGTGCGATCAGCGCCTGCATACTGTCCGCAACAGTCCAGCGCCGGTCCCCGTTATACAATACCAGCGGCAAGACCGGTGGCAAGCGCCTGACGCCCTGGTCGAACAGCTGCTGGTAGAGCAGCGCGGTATAGACCAGGATCCGCAACACCATCTCCGGATCGGCCGCCGACTGAAACTCGAGCAACAGGTACAGGTAAATCTCGCCTTCCCCTCCGGTAAACGGAATCCGGTAGATCAAATCACTAATCCGGCGTTCCAGCGTCCGGGCATGGAACTTGGTGTTGACCCGTTCCATTGCGTCGATGTCCAAGCAGGCACACAGTGTCTTGGGCACAAAGTGCCGCACCAGGTCTGCCACCAGTTGTGGATTGGAAAAGAGTCGATGGTAACTACCGTCATGATCAACCATCGCCACAGCATAACAGCATCGTCGATGCCGGCCAGCACAAACGGCTCAAACTGTGCAAGTGTTTTGGCCCCGGGACCGGCGCCGGACGGTAGCACCTGTCTCAGCGTTTGAAGTGGCGCACGATGCCGGCGATCTCCGACTCAAACGTGGCCTTGGGCTGCCAGCCCAGTTCCCTGCATGCCTTGTCTGACAGGTAGCATGCAGAGCCCACCAGCCTGCTTAGCATTTCCTTACTGACCGGCAGTACGTGGGGGAACAGTATTTCAATCCCTCCCAGCACCAAGCCCAACCCCTTGATCATCCAGACTGGCACCGGTACTCCGGGACTGCGGCCCAATGCGGCAGCGATGGTTTCATAAATACGCTTCGTCGAATACCGCTCTCCGTCAGTGGCAAAATAAACCTGCCCCGCGGCCTTGTCCTTTTCCGCCACCAGGATCGCCAGTTCCACCAAGTCCTCCACGGCGACCATTGAACGCTTGTTACCGGCCTGATTCACGTTGGGCATCCGTCCTTTGTCAATCGCTTCCAGCATTCGCCGCAGGTTGCCTTTGACTCCCCTGCCGTAGACCAGTGCCGGCCGGATGACCGCTGCATGGACTCCTTCGGCATTCAATGCCAGCACCCGCTGTTCGGCCAGGTGCTTGCTTTTTCCGTAGACATCGGCGGCAGGCTTGTCCCAGGTTTCATCGACACAGTTTTCCCCCGGGTCGGCCACGGCTTTGACAGAACTGAAGTAAACGAAAGAGCGCGCGCCGGCCAGGCGGGACAGCTCAACCATCCTGCCTGTGCCTTCCACGTTCAGCCTGAAGTAATCTTCAGCCACCACACCCTTGACGCGCACTGCGTGCACCAATGATGCCAAGTGAAATATCACATCGATGCCGTATCCCCAATGACGAATCTGTTCGAAAACAGCATGCACATCGACATCGGACAGATCATTGGCCAACGCCCGGTCCCACGGACCCTGCACCTGGTGACGCATCATCGCCACCACCCGCCAGCCCCGGTGCTGCAGCTGCTTACACAAAACCCGCCCGATAAAGCCAGATGCCCCTGTCACCAATGCGATTTTCAACGACCTACTCCCTCTGTTCTCAATCGATGCCTGCCAGATACTGTAAAACCAAGGCAAAACTATGCCTGGTTCAACACCCGGCGATACAGCGCAAGAGTCTGCTCGACAATTATTCTTTGATCAAAATAGCGTAGTACCCTTTCCCTGCCCTGTCTTCCCATCTTTCGTCTTAGGCCAGGGTCACTTAAAAGGCGTTCCATCGCCCCGGCAAGTCTGTGCACATCTCTTACCGGAACCAAAAAACCATTCTCCCCGTCCACCACCACATCGCGGCAACCAGGCGTATCGGTCGTGACGATCGCCCGGCCACTGGCTGCCGCCTCCAGCAGTGACTTGGGCAACCCCTCACGGTAAGACGGCAACACACACAAGACTGCATTGCGCCACAGGACTTCCACTCGATCGACATTACCTACCCAGTCGATCCACTGCTCGCGGTTCCACTGCCGCAACTGGTCCTGTGATACACTGGCAGGATTCTTTGGGTCCGGCAACCCAGCCAGCAGCAATTTGAATCTCAAACCCCGCTGCCATAATAACCTGGCGGCCTCGATCAGTTCCAGCAGACCCTTGTCCTTCAGCATCCTGGCAACGAAAG
>JALUUZ010000252.1 GCA_027021095.1 Gammaproteobacteria bacterium | reverse complement strand
GTGCGGTTTCCAGCCGCGGTCCCTGTGTCGCTCCGTAGACACCATGGTCGATGCAGGGGACCGATACGGCGGCCGCGGCCGCCAGCAACCGCCGGCGCAGTGGTTCGTGATACGGAAAACTGAAATCGATATGATTGACCTGTCCCCGGGTCCCATCGCTGTAGGTATGTTCCCGGCCATAGGTATAATCGATGAGTTGCTCCGGTACCGCCAGGCAGCCGGGTGACAATTCATCGCTGATGCTGCCGACCGCGGCAACCGCCAGTACGCAATCCACCTGTTGCTGGTGCAGTGCCCAAAGGTTTGCCCGGTAGTTGACCAGGTGCGGAGGAATACTGTGGTCGGTGCCATGGCGTGCCAGGAAAATCACTTCGATGCCTGCAAGCTCGCCAACCACAAGGGCGGCCGATGGCGCACCGAACGGGGTCTGCAGCTGGCGCTGCTGCGTGATCTCGAGACTGTCCAGGCGGTCGAGACCCGTGCCACCGATCACCGCGACCCGGTTCATACTCCTTCCTGCTCGCTGACAGCGAAAATACCGTTGGCGTTTCGCAAAAACCCCTTGTAGTCCATACCGTAACCGAAAACGTAACGGTCTTCGACGGTCAGCCCGACGAAATCCGCATCACGCAACCCGGTCTTGCGCCGGTGCAGCTTGTCGACCAGCACTGCCGTGTAGACCCGCTTCGCTCCCTGCTGCTGAAAATACTGCACGATCGCCTGCAAGGTCAGCCCTTCATCGAGAATGTCATCGACCACCAGCAACACCCGGTCACGAATATCCCGGTGCGGTTTGGCCTTCCAGTCCAGCGTCGAACCGGTGGTCCGGTTGCGGTAACGTGTCGCGTGCACGTAATCGACCTCGAGCTGGAAGTTCAGCCGCGGCAACAGCCTGCCTACCGGGATCAAGCCACCGTTCATGACACAGATCACGATCGGCTGCAGCGTATCCAGTTCGGCGGTGATGTCCGCACTGAGCCGGTCCAGGGCCTGTTCGACCTGCGCCGCGGTATACAGGCAGTCCGCCTGCCGTACAACCTGTTTCAGTGCTTCATCCTGCAGTTTCATTTCAATAGGTAAAAGTGACGGTGCCTTCGGACATGGCCTCGCTGATCACATAGGCCGCGCCGACAGTCTCCTCGATTTCAGGGATCAAGTCCTCGCCCCAGATCGCCAGCGTCGGCGTGCAGACCTTGAGCCGGGCACCTGCTTCATGGGACTCGCGCATAAAATGGTAGACCGAATGCGCACTCCCCTCCGGGCTGAAGATTTTTTCTGCAACCCCCTTCTTTGCCAGTTCTCCTGCACGCCCGGTCAGAATGATCTCGACCTCATAGTCCATCGCTGCGGCCACGGTGGCCTGGTAGAACGGAGCACCCAGCTCACTGGGGTTGGCCAGGTCGGTATTCACCATGACGATCATCAGTTTCTCTGCCATCGTTCCTCCTGCCGCCGGCATCCCGCCTTGGAATCAATCACTGCCGCCCTGTGCCAGCGGCACCGGGGCGGTCTGCCCGAGCTTGACCTCGTTGGCCACATGCACCGTCGAGGTCGGAAATGCGATCTCTGCACCCTCCTGTTCGATGATCTCGATGATCTTCAACAACACGTCCTGCTTGACTTCATGAAAACGGATCCAGTTGGTGGTTTTCGTAAAGGTGTAGACGAAAAAATCGAGTGAAGACGGCGCAAAACTGTTGAAGTTGACCATCAATGTCTGGCTCTGGTCGATCTCCTCGTGGCTGCGCAGCATCGCTTTGACCTTGGTCAGAATAGCCGGCATCTTATCACAGTCGTCATAACGGATGCCAATGGTTTCATAGATACGGCGGTTGGTCATGCGCGAAGGATTCTCGACCACGATGCTGGCAAACACCGAGTTCGGGATATACAACGGGCGCTTGTCGAAAGTGCGGATACGCGTCAAGCGCCAGCCGATCGCCTCGACCGTGCCTTCGATCTTGCGGTCCGGCGACTTGACCCAGTCACCGATCGAGAACGGCCGGTCCAGGTAGATCATCATCGCACCGAAAAAATTGGCCAGCAGATCCTTGGCGGCAAAACCTACCGCGATACCCCCGATCCCCCCGAAGGCCAGCACCCCGGAGATTTTCAGCCCCAGTGTCTGTAACGCCACCAGGGTCGCAGTGATCACCACCGAAATACGCACCAGTTTCGCCACGGCCTGGACCGTGGTGTTGTCGACTTCTTTCTGCTGCAGCTTTTTCAGCTCGACGATATTGGCTTCGGTCTTGCGTATCAGGCGCAACAGAAACCAGGCGATCATCAGGATCACGCCGATACTGCGAATCGGATCGATCGCATTGAAGATCTCGGCCTTGCTGTCCTTGGCCACGATCTCTGCCGCAAAGCTGATACCGACGATCCACACCAGGTAGCGCATCGGCTGCCGGATCGCATCGACGACTGCATCGTCCCACGGGTTGGCGGTTTTCTGCAGGCGGTCGTGGATCCGGTTCAAGACACGGTAAAACACGAAATTGAACAGCAATACGAACAACACGACGAAAAAGACCTGCTGGGTCACACTGTCACCGAGCAGGTAACGCAAGTAGTCTTTAATCACCTCGAACGTGGTCTGTGTTACTACTGAGATCATTCCTGGACTCCAATCGATTCAGAGTTTGTTTATTTTTTCCTGTGCCGTCTTCCAGCGTGAATCCTGCCGCAGACTGCGCAAATCCTGTACCTCCCCGGCGTACAGCGCGGCAAACCTGCGTTCACGCCGTCCATCCGCCTGCGCATCGGCCACATAGTGCTCGATGAGCTGTGCCCTGCCGGCATCGTCATTGCAGGCGATCACACAATCACATCCTGCCTCCAGCGCCAGCTGCGCACGCTGTTGGTGACTGCCGACACTGGCCGCCGCCTGCATGGTGATGTCGTCACTGAAGATCACACCCTGAAACCCAAGTTCCTGGCGCAACACCTGGCTTACCCACACCCTGGAAAAGCCTGCCGGTAATTTGTCCTTGTCCGGGTAGATCACGTGCGACACCATGACCGCATCGAGCGCGTCCGGCATCAGCGCACGAAACGGTGCCATGTCCTGTGCATAGATCACCGGCCAGGGCCGCTCATCGACCGGCAGCGCGACATGCGAATCCGCTTTGACCGAGCCGTGCCCCGGGAAATGCTTACCGGTCGCCGCCATCCCGGCGGTATGCATGCCGGCGATATACTCCCTTGCCAGCGCGGTCAGCACATCGATGTCCGATGCAAACGCGCGCGAACCGATCACCTCGCTGATTCCACGGTCGATATCCAGCACCGGCGCAAAACTGATATCGATACCGACCGCGAGCATCTCCGATGCCATCAGCCAGCCGCAGTGCCAGGCAGCCGACAAGGCTTCTTCAGGATCCCGCGCATAACAGGCACCAAGCTGCCGCAATGCCGGCAGCGTCGAAAACTCACCGCCGAAACGCTGTACCCGGCCACCCTCCTGGTCCACGGCGATCAGCAGCCGGGGGGTCTTCAAGCCGCGTAACTGTGTCACCAGCGCTTCGAGCTGTGGTACGGACTCGAAATTGCGTGCAAACAGAATCACGCCGCTGACCGACGGGTGCAACAACAGTTCGCGCTCCTGCGCACTCAACTCCAGCCCTGCAATATCCACCATCAACGGTCCGGCCGCCATCGCTGCTCACCTCTGCCAATTGCCAATTACCATGCGCCGATAACTCTGCGCTTCCCCGCTGCCTGGGGACACCCAAGCCGGGCATTATAAGATGTTATTTCGCCAGCATACAAGTCGGGCTAGCCCGCACTGAGCCTGGTTCTCACATCGAGCCAGTCCCGCAGCCGGTCACCAAGCAGGTTGACTGACAGCACGATCAACAGCAGTGCCACGCCCGGTACGATGACGATATGCGAGGCGACCAGCATATAAGCCGTCCCGTCGCGAATCATGCTGCCCCAGGAAGCCGTCGGCGGCTGCACACCAAGCCCCAGAAACGACAGACCGGCCTCGGCGATCACGACCGATGCAATACCGAACGTCGCCTCGACGATCAACGGCGCGCTGATCAGCGGCAGAATATGCCGCAGCACGATCGTAAGCGGTTTCGTGCCCAGCACCCTGGCGGCCTGTACATGATCGCGCGTCTTCAGTGACAGGGTCTGTGCCCTGGCGAGACGCGCGAAACCGACCCAGCCGACACTGGACATCGCAATGATCACGTTGTCGATCCCCGGGCCGAGGATGCCGGCCAGTGCAATCACCAGCAGAATGCCAGGAAAGGCCAGGAAGATATCGATCACACGGCTGACGACAAAGTCAACCGCGCCACCAACATAACCGGCCAGCGCCCCGATCAGGCTGCCGAGCACGGTGGAAATGGCGACCACCAGAATCGACACGAAAAAGGAAATCCGCGCACCGCTGATCAACCTGTCGAGCAACGGCCGGCCGACATCGTCGTAGCCCAGCCACGCCTGCGCATCCGGCCCGGCCATGATTTTCTGCAGATCGACACTGTCCGGGTGCAACGGCAGCAGCGGGCCGATCAACGCCATCGCCGCCCACGACGTCAGGATAGCGAGTGCAAACCAGGACTTGAACAAGGCTAACGGCCTCCTACCCGGATTCGCGGATCGACCCAGGCATAGACCAGGTCGGTCAGCAGATTGACCACCACGTAAGTGATACTGATCAGCAGCACACAGGCCTGCACTACCGGGTAATCACGGCTCAGGATCGCATCCACCGTCAACTTACCGATACCGGGCCAGGAAAAAACCGTTTCGGTGATCACTGCCCCACCCAGCAATGCCCCCAGCTGCAGCCCGAGCAGTGTCAACACCGGCAGCAACGCATTACGCATCGCGTGCTTGGTCACCACCGTGAACGGATGCAGTCCCTTGGCCCTGGCAACGCGGATGTAATCTTCGTTCAGCACCTCGAGCAGGCTGCTGCGTACCATGCGTGACAGGATCGCCGCCAGCGCGGTACCGAGCGTGATCGCCGGCAAGACCAGTGACGCAAAACCGTGGCGCCCGCTGACCGGAAACCAGCCCAGCCCCAGCGAAAACACCAGCACCAGCAGCGGGCCAAGCCAGAAGTTCGGGATCGACACGCCAAGCAGCGAGAAAAACATCGCGCCGCGATCCAACGCCGTGTCGCGGCGTATCGCCGCCAGTGTTCCCAGCGGGACCGCGATCAGGATCGCCACCAGCAGCCCGGCCACGGCCAGTTCGACCGTGGCCGGCAACCGCTGTGCGATCAAGGTCACGACCGGCTTACGGTAATGAAACGACTCACCGAAATCCAGTACCACGACTCCGCGCAGAAAATTGAGATACTGCTGGTACCACGGCAGGTCCAGCCCGAGCCGGGCACGCAATGCGTCACGGTCCGCCGCCTTGGCGAACTCACCCAGCATATAGTCCACCGGGTCACCGCCAGCCAAGTACATCAACGCAAACACCAGCGTCGCGACACTGAATGCGACGAACAAGACACTGGCGAGCCTGGACAGGAGAAAATTCACCGCCGCACCGTCACCGCCGCCAGGCTGTCGTAATTACCATCATAGGCGATCCGGTAGCCACGGACACGGCGGCGCACCGCCGCCATGTGTTCTTCATACCACAACGGCACCACGGGCAGGGTTTCAAGCAGCCGCTTGTGCAACAGGCGGTAGTAGCGGACGCGCTGTGCAGGGTCATAGGTCTGCTCTGCCTGCTCGATATACCTGTCGACCAGCGTATCGCGGTAGGCATTGCGATTGGCGCCGACACTGGCATGCTGTCTGCCGGTCTGCGGAATGCTTGCACTGTGATACACATAGCGGAAGATATCCGGTGACTTGACCGCGACCCACGACAGGCTGTAGAGGTGAAAATTGCCTTTTTTGATATCGGAATAAAAAGTCGTCCACTCATAGGTCCTGAGGCTGACCTGGATCCCGACCTGTTTCAACTGGTACTGGATGATGGTCGCAATCCTGACCCGGAACGGCACATTGGTGGTCTTGTACACCAGGCGCAACGGCCGTTGCGGCCCGTAGCCGGCCTGCCGCAGCAGTGCTCGCGCCTTGACGGGATCATAAGCGTAGGAACGCAGTTGCGGATCCCCGGCCCAGTGATCGGGCGTGAAAATCGCGGCCGCAAGCCGGGTTTTCCTGCCGAACATATGGCGGACGATCTGCGCGCGATCGATCGCATGGGCGATCGCCAGACGCACCCGCCTGTCCTGCAACGGCTCGTAGCGCAGATTGAAACTCAGGTAAGTAAAATTGGAGCCGTTGCGGTGCATCACCTTGACATGCTTTTTCGACTCCAGGTAGCGGGTCAGCTCATACGGCAGGTTGTTCTGGATAATGTCGACTTCACCGCGCAGCAGTTTCAACACCCGGGTGTTGGCATTGGTGATATGCACGAACTCGAACAGCTGCCGGTCCTTGATTCGCGTCAGCCGCAGCAAGCCCTGCTGCGGCCAGCTGTGAAAACGGAACGGCCCGCTGCCGACCGGTGCGGCGGAAAAGTCATGCCCCCGCTCGAGCAGATGCTTGGGCATGATGCCGATCACCAGGTAGCCTGGAAAGGCCGGGTCCGGCTTCGACAACATAAAATCGACCGTGTCCTGATCGATCACCCGGACCTCACGGATCAAGGCCACCGAACTGCGGTGTGGCGAGGCCAGCTTGGGGTCGAGGACTGAATCGTAAGTGGCCTTGACGTCTTCAGCAGTCAACGGCCTGCCGTCATGAAACCGCGCGCGCGACGGGTCGAGCCGGAAGCGGTAATGCAACGGCGACAAGCGCGCCCAGCTCGCCAGCGCTGCGACCGGCCGCTGCCGGCGGTCGAAATCCACCAGCTGCCGGTACAACAAGCGGATGAGACGGCTCGAGGTCGCGTCGGTCGAAAAGCGGGGATCGAGTTTCTGCGGGACATAGGCAAGCCCGAAACGTATCGCCGCCGGTTGGGTACGGGTACAGCCGGTAAAAAGCACCGCTGCCAGGCACAACAGGCTCAGCACTCCGCGGCCGACCGGTCGCCGGTTACTCATGCTTCCATTCCGAATACGGGTAATCGACCAGCGAAATATTGTAATAACGCGGATCGTCGGTCACTTCGCGCCCGATCCATTCCGGCAGATCGAACGCCTCGTCGACGTCGGACAACTCGATCTCGGCCACCACGAGCCCGGCGTTTTCAGCGCCGAACTCATCCACTTCCCAGGTATGCTGCGAATAGGGAACATAGTAACGCCTTTTTTTGATCACCGGCCTGAGACAAAGTGTAGTGAGCATTTCCTGTGCATCCTGCAACGGGATCTCGTAGTCGAACTCGGCACGCTGCATCCCCAACGTGGCACTCTTGATGTTCAACCACGCCCTGTCATCACATATCCTGACCCGGATCGAGCTTTTCCCGCCGGGCGTGGTCAGGTAGCCCTGGCTATAATCCCGCCAACTCTTGGCGTGCTGTTTCCAGTGCGTGTTTTTCAACAAAAACTTTCGTTCAATCTCGACTGCCATGACAAATTCCACGTCACCGCCGGTGCAGCCGGGACGTACTCGTACACCACGGCGCAGCGATAGCCGGGCTGCGGTCTGCTAAACTGAAAAGCAGGGAGACGGAGTCACCCCGTGCCCTGGTGAAGCATCGGTTGTTCGCTACAATAGTAGAGTATTTATGCGCAATAGTCCAAATCTGCCTGAGAGACCCGGTTAACCCCTGTGACCAACGCATTCGTGCTAATTCTGTTGCTGTTGCTGCTCGGCTATGCGGCGGTCTGTGCGTACATGTATTTCTACCAGGAAAAAATCATTTTTCAGCCCAGCCGTGAACTCACACGTACCCCGGCAGACCTGCACCTTGAATTCAACGACCTGTTTCTGACCGCCAGCGACGGCACGAAGATCAACGCCTGGTATCTTCCCAGCGCAGGCAACAGCGATACCGCGTTCACGGTCCTGTTCTTTCATGGCAACGCCGGTAACATGAGCGACTGCGTCGAGACACTTAAGATCTTTCATTCACTGCAACTCAATGTGCTGATCATCGATTACCGTGGCTACGGCCTGAGTGACGGCGAACCATCGGAACATGGCAGCTATCTCGACGGTGAGGCGGCCTGGGCCTGGCTGCAGCGCCAAGGAACGAAACCACAGCAGATCATTCTCGCCGGGCGCTCGCTCGGCGGCGGGGTGGCGACCGAGCTGGCAAGCCGTTACCCGGTGCGTGCACTGATCCTGGAGTCCACCTACACCTCGATGCCGGCCATTGCGCAGGATGTCTACCCGTTCATTCCGGCCTTCTGGCTGGTGCGTCACAAATACAACAACCTGAAGAAGCTTCAGGCCATTCACTGTCCGATCCTGATCATCCACAGCCGCGACGACGACTACATCAAGATCAAGCACGGTCATACGCTGTACCGTGCACTGAAGTCTGACAGCCTGAAACAGTTCGCCGAGATTCGCGGTGACCACGGCAGCGGCTATCTGCAAAGCAGCAGCCTGTATACCCGCGCTTTAAACAAATTCATCAGCGCGCTACAATCGGCGGCATGAGCGCCCCGACCGACGCAATCGAATCACGCCAGGCATGGCGATGGGCGGTACTGGCAGGCCTGCTGTGCAGTCTCGCTGCACACGGCGCTGAGCCGTCCTGGCTGCACAGACTGCAACTGGCCCCGGGATTCAAGCTGAACCTGTTCGCCACCGGCGTCGACGGCGCGCGCTCGATGGCGCTCGGCAGCCAGGGCACCGTCTTTGTGGGCACCCGCCGGTCCGGGCGGGTCTATGCATTGACCGACTCCGACCGTGATGGCCGCAGTGACCGGCTGCGTGTCATCGCGCGCGGCCTGCCGATGCCCAACGGCATCGCGTTCAAAAACGGCGACCTGTATGTCGCTGCAGTAAACCGCGTGCTGCGCTACCGCAATATCGAACAGCGGCTGGACGACCCGCCTGTACCGGAGGTGCTCTATGACAAGCTGCCCGGCGCCTGGCACCACGGCTGGCGCTATATCCGCTTTGGGCCGGACGGCTGGCTCTATATCGCGATCGGTGCGCCGTGTAATGTCTGCAACAAGCCGGGGGTTGCCCGCATCGCCCGGCTCGACATCCACAGCGGCAGGCTCGAAACCGTCGCCCGCGGCGTGCGCAACTCGGTCGGTTTCGACTGGCATCCACGCACCCGCAGGCTCTGGTTTACCGACAACGGCCGCGACTACCTTGGGGATGACTCCCCCGCGGACGAAATCAACCGCGTGGACAAAAACGGTGAACATTTCGGTTTTCCTTTCTGTCACGGCGGCAATGTCGTCGACCCGCAGTTCGGCAGCCCCGGCGTATGCCGGCGTTATAAGGCACCCGCGGTACGGCTCGGCGCCCATGTCGCGCCGCTGGGCCTGCGCTTCTACACCGGCCGCCGGTTCCCGGCACGCTACCGCCGCGGGTTTTTCGTCGCCGAACATGGTTCCTGGAACCGCTCGGTCAAAACCGGTTACCGCGTGATTTTCGTCGCCTTGCACAACGGCCGTGCCGGCACCCCGCAGCCTTTTATCACCGGCTGGCTGAAAGGCCAAAAGACGCTTGGCAGGCCGGTCGATTTTCTGAACCTGCCGGACGGTTCGCTGCTGATCTCCGACGACCATGCCGGCCTGATCTACCGTGTGCGTGCCGTACCTTGACCCGCTATTTGCTGAACAGCGCGATCGACTCGACATGGGCCGTATGCGGAAACATGTCCAACACTGTCGTCTGCTGCAGCGAATAACCCAGTTCGTTGACCAGCACCCCGGCATCACGCGCCAGCGTTGCCGGATGGCAGGAAACATACACGATCCTGTCGATACCGCTGCCGCCGAGCCTGCTGATCACTTCAGCCGCCCCGGAACGCGGCGGATCGAGCAGCATCTTGTTGAAGCCTTTGTGCAGCCAGCGCATCGGGTCATCCTGCGCGGCCAGGTCCTGGGTGGCAAACTCGACGTTGTGCAGCCCGTTGCGCTGCGCATTGTCCCTGGCCTTGCGGGTCATCACCGCCACCCCTTCGACACCGAACACATAGCCCGCCTTGCGCGCCAGCGGCAGGGAAAAATTGCCGATACCGCAAAACAGATCGAGCACCCTGTCCTCTTTCTCCAGCGCCAGCCAGTCCAAGGCCAGCGCTACCATACGCTGATTGATCGCCGGGTTGACCTGGGTAAAATCAGTCGGCGAGAACTCGAACTGCAGTGCGTACTCGTCCAGCGCGTAGCCTAAGCGCAGTGACTGCGGGTAGACAGGCTCGATCGTCTCCGGCCCACCCGGTTGCTGACACAAGGCCAATGCCTGCTGCCGTGCAAACGCGGCGAGTTTCTCCAGGTCCTCGTCGCTGAACGGTGCCAGGTTACGCAGCACCAGCACCGGCAGCGGTTCGGCCACCGCAACCTCGATCTGTGCGACCTGACGGTACAGGCTCAGCGCAGACAGCAGCTCACGCAGCGCCGCGATCTTTTCACCGACCGCTGGATGCAGTATCTCACAACGTGTCATGTCGGTGATATAGGAACTCTGGCGTTCACGGAAGCCGACCAGCACCTGCCCTTTCTTGGGCACATAGCGCACGCCAAGACGGGCCTTGTGACGGTATCCCCAGGCTGGCCCGGACAGGGGCGCCGCCACCGACTGTGGCACTACCTTGCCGATCCGCTGGTAGTCTTCGAGCAATCGTTCGAGCTTGAACCGGACCTGCGCCTCTGTGGCGAGATGCTGCAGCGCACAGCCGCCGCAGGTGCCGTACACCGCGCAACGTGGTTCGACCCGGTCACTGGACGCGCGCAGCACGCTGACCACGGTGGCCTCGTCATAGTCCTTGCGCCTGGCGGTGTAGTGAAACGCGACCCTTTCACCAGGCAGGGCACCGGCGACAAAGACCGGCTTGCCTTCAACGCGTGCCACGCCGCGGCAGTCCGCGGACAGGTCGTGGATCTCTGCGGCTACAGGCTCGCCGGATGCGGCCACCGCAGTGTTACGCCTGCGTCTGCGCCGTGCCATGTGGGTTAGAACTCAAAACCGGTACCTGCCTGCGGCTCAATGCGCCGAGAAAATCCCGGTCGACAGATAACGGTCGCCACGGTCGCAGACGATACTGACGATCACTGCATCGGTTTCCGAGGCGGCCAGTTCGAGCGCGACGGCAAGCGCGCCGCCGGACGAGACACCGGCAAAGATGCCTTCCTTCGCCGCCAGCAGCCGGGTCGTCTGCTCTGCCGCCTGCTGGCTGACATCCACGATCCGGTCGACATTGTCCGCCTGGTAGATCGCC